>JAFVQV010000095.1 GCA_017504645.1 Clostridia bacterium
GTGACGGCACTTGGATAGCCACATACGAGTTTGTCAATGCCGGCAACTATATCTTGCGTGATGTGTTGGTCGACGGTGTTACCTATGAACTGGATCAAGAGAATCCTATCGAATACACACTGACGGGTTATGCTATCCATAGTTTGGTTTTTGAGGGTGGTTCCACGGCTAGTGAGACGTATGGCTTGCTGACCAATGGATCGACTTATGTCACGACAGAGCAACGTTTTAATGCAGACGTGGCGTTGAATTTTACCCGTGAGGGTAATGCTCCCACGTCGATCCGAGGTGCTTTTATCCATCAGGAAACGGGCAACCGTGTTACTGTTTCCTTCCGTCGAGATGGTAGTTTGTGGCGCGGCAGTGTTGCGTTCACTACCACCGGCGTGTATCGCTTGGAGCGTTTGGAGATTGACGGCGATCCGATGAGTGTCCCTGCTAATCAAATGCTGTCTCTCGACCTCTATCTAGGTGTTACCGCTAACGTGTATTCCAATAAGACAGAAATTGGATTGAATGACGAAACTCCCACGGGCAAGGTGAATATGTCCATGACCGTGGTAGCGGATAACGATGCCCAGTTCACCAATCTGCCCCCTGTTACCCTAATTTATTCTAAAAACGGTTCCTCCACGGACGATAACACGCTGCGCGCCCCGTTGGTGTGGAACAATCAGTCTAAGTCGTATCAGGGTGAGTTCGAGATTACTTCTTCCGGTACCTACACGTTCTTGCGTGCTGAGATGACCATCAACGGTAATTTAAACGTTTTGAAACGTGCTCGTACGGCGCCCACTCTTAAGGTTACCAAGGCGGACGATATCCCCACTTTCGTTACCCATAAGAATCTAGGTGCGGATGTCTTCTTCATGAATAACGACGCGTCCTTCTCCATCACATTGAAGAAGGCAGGTCCCGCTACGGTGGATGCAAAGATTCTGGATGCAGCCGGAAATGCGTATTATGTCCGCGGCGGTCATATGGAGCGTAAGGCAGACGGCACGGAAGAGTTTGTAGATACTCCCGCGGTTACGAAGGATGCTGAGGGTGTGGAACTCTTCACCTTTACCTTCTACCTGCCTAAGGTAGGCGCTGATCTGTCTCAGTCCGGCACCTGGATGTTGGAGGAGTTGTATTTCACCGGCATCTTTGATAACGCTGGCACCTTCTATAACGCCTCCACGGATAACGGCCCCTTGCCTGCCGATGATCCTGCTTTGGGCGATCGCGATCCTTATACCGTTTCCGAGTGGTACTATAACCGTTGGTGGACCTGGACGCAGGCAGATATCTTCGAGGGCGAAGCTGATGCCTTCACCGTCACGGTAACCGACTCCATTGCGCTCAGCGTGGTGCCCGGTCAGAACACTATGTATCCCGGTGGTACTGCTGACAATATTACTGGTTTGTTTGGTGCTGAGTTTACCCCTGATGGTATTCGGGTGAACCTGACGGCCGGTGGTCAGCCCCTGGGTGATAACATGACCATCGAAGACATTTCCCTAACCTATCAGATCGACAATCAGGCTTCCTTTGCGACGACTGGCGCTACCACTACCAGTAAATTGGGCGGGTATAGCTTTGCAACTACAGCAAACGGTGTTAACCAGAAGGATAAGTTAGTCAATCTGCTCAATAACGAATTCAAGTTTGGTGGCAGCGGTAATGTGGTAGATGAGGGCAACGGTGTTTATCTGCTGAAACCTAATGGCAAGTTGTATGCGGCTGGTATTTATACGGTTAAGGCCTTGACTGCCAAAATAACGAGCGGCGATCAGGTTCGCGATGTGCCGGATGGCAAGGTTGTCGGTGCTCCTAATATTGTGTTGTACACGCAGAAACCTACCGCCACCATTACGGGTGTGTCGGGTAGCCCGTCTAAGCAGGAGAAGATTACCTATACGGGCGGTGCCTGCAGCAGTAGTGCTCCTACCTTTGCTGTGGAAACGGATAACAATAGCGCCACCTCCGGTGTGGACCGCGCCAACAACAAGGCGGTTCTGTACGGCGATGCGTCGGCGGACAACAGTACCCAGCGCAACGGTACCTTCGCTCAGCCCACCTTGACGGTTACGATTGCAGGTGTCAGCAGCGATTGTACCACCAGCTTCATCCTGCCGGCCAACGGCAACGCTACTGCCATTACCTTCTCTCGTACCGGTAATGGAACGATCTCCAACAAGATTGGTTCTACGAAACAGATTAAGTCTTGGACCACCAGCTTGATTCTGAACCATAAGCTGAACGCATATTACGGTCATGGCACCCAGTCTATCGATCAGTTGGCGGTTACCCAGAATGGTATCACCTTCACCTTTACTCTGGATCAGCCGATGACCATCGTCAATCCCTCTTCTGTCAACCAGAGCTAATGTGTTAAGCCCAACCCCCTACGGCCATATGCCGTAGGGGGGGAGCTTATTTCTTTCGCGAGGTACAAAGGAATGGCTTTTTTTAATTCCCTCATTCAGAAGCACATTGAACAGAATACGTACTACAACGCCTATAATATGGCGGGCACTGTGGGACAGGTTTTGCTTTGGCTGATTGTTCTGTGGTATATTTGGCGGATGCGCTTGAATCCGCTTAAGGCGATTCCGATTGCGTATATCGGTTTTTGGTTTACCACCAATATCAATGGCTTTATTCTGTTTGCGCAATCGGGATTTACCGATGGAAGCCGTGTCAACCTGGCGGTTGCCTTTGTGTACCTGCTTCCGGTTTCGTGGCTGCTGGCCAAGCTATTCCGTATGCGATGGCAGACGGTGAGCGAAATGATTACTTTTGGCATCTTAGCCTTTCATATTCCGGGTCGTTCCGGATGCATTTTCACCGGTTGCTGCTACGGCTATCCCTGCAAATGGGGTCTGTATAGCTTAGAGGCCGGAGAAAAGGTGTTTCCCGTCGTGTTTGTGGAGAGCTTGATGACCCTGGCCATACTGATCTTTCTATTAATCCGCATACACAAAAAGGATTATGTTCCTGATGGATTGACGATGCCGTGGGCACTTTTCCTTTATGGCATCGGTCGTTTCTACACCGAGTTTTTGCGCGATAACGAAAAAATCTGGCTTGGTTGTTCGGATATTGCCTTCCATGCGTTGTTTATGGCAGTGGTGGGATATGTAATGCTATACATTCTTTTCGATAAACGCGCCAAAGAGGAAAAGCGCATCGTAATCGAGAATTCTCAATAATATGTTCGGAGGTTTTATGAGTCGTTTTGCTACAAAACTGCATATTTTTCTACGGCTGACGGCTCTGCTGGCGGCTCTGCTTCTCTGCGCCCTGTTGGTGGCCCCCGCCGTGGCGGCGGACACCCCCTATAGCGGTCGTATCGGCACCCTCAATTGGTCTGTGGAAAGTGGTCTGTTGACCATCAGCGGTACCGGCACCATCCCCGATTACACCGAGCACAACCCTGCCCCCTGGTCGGGTCACAGCAA
>JAFVQV010000096.1 GCA_017504645.1 Clostridia bacterium
CTCATGAAACACATGGATTCCAAGGGTACGGTGCTCAATGCGGCCTTCGCTGTGTCGGCGGCGTTTACCTTCGCCGGGCATTTGGCATTCACCTTATCTGTTAACGCTGACTATGTGCCCTGTGTCATCGTAGGCAAGCTGATCTCCGGCGCAGCCGCCTTGTTTGTGGCGCAGTTTATGTACCGCCGCATGGAAAAACGAAAAAGCGAAGTATAAAACAGCCGCCGTTCGGTGCTCCGAACGGCGGCTGTTTTGTCAGTTGCTCGATTGATTTTTGGCAGCGTCCAGCTTGGCCTGACGGCGATGCTTTATCTCGTGGGGGATGGGATGTATCTCGCCCGCGGCGGTCAACGCCTGTCTGGTAAGCAGTGGCCCTACCAGTTCATAGATCAGTACCGCAAATAAGGTGATATTGCGAATGAGCCGTCCCTGCTCGCCCAGCTGCATGGCGGTGGTGCACATCCCCAACGCCACACCTGCCTGCGGTAGCAGGGTGATGCCTAAATACTTGCAGATCTGTGGTTCACATTTGGTAAGCTTGGCGCTGAATAGAGTACCGATATATTTGCCCGCTGAACGGGACAGAATATAGGCGGCGCCGATGCCGATGATGGCGACATCCACAAAAACGCCCAGCTCCAATTCTGCGCCGCTGACCACAAAGAAGAGGGCAAACAGAGGGGAGGTCCACTTGTCGGATGCGGACATGAGATCGGCAGACAGGGGACAGATGTTGCAGAAAATGGTTCCCAGCATCATACATACCAGCAAGGAAGAGAACTGAACATGCACGGCACCGATACGGAAATCCATCATGGACAGGGACGCGGTGAGAAACACGATGCCGATGGTAAGGTTTAGACGGTTGGTGTTGGAGTTGAACAGCTTTTCCAACTGTGTCAGCACCCAACCCATCACCGCGCCCAACAGCAGAGAACACACGATCTCCACCAACGGATTGACTAAAATGGAAATGAGATCCACCGATCCGCTGACTAAGGTTTTGGCAATGCCAAAGGATACGGCAAACACTACCAGTCCCACGGCATCGTCCAGCGCCACAATGGGTAACAGCAGTTTGGTCAGCGGTCCTTTCGCCTTATATTGCCGCACTACCATCAGCGTAGCAGCGGGGGCGGTAGCGGTGGCGATGGCACCCAGCGTGATTGCCTGCGACACCGTGAACTTGTCAGGGATGATAAAGTGGATCACCAGCAAACACAGGTCCACCAACAGGGTGGCTGCCAACGCTTGCATAACGCCGATGGTAAGTGCTTGCTTGCCGGTCTTTTTCAGATCGGACAGGCGAAATTCGTTGCCGATGGAAAAGGCAATGAAGCCCAATGCCACCTCCGATACCAAAGTCAAGCTGTTCACAGCTTCGGCAGTGGGAAAGCCGATACCGTCGATGCCCAATTGCCCGATGCAGTAGGGACCGATCAACACGCCTGCAATGAGGTATGCGGTGACGGAGGGGAGTCGCAGCGGCTTGAATAAGCGGGTCATGATAAGTCCTGCCAACAGGGCAAAGGACACGGAAAGTAATGTGCTCACGATGTAAAAACTTCCTTTAGTGATGTGGGGGCAATATATGCCGACTGACATTATATGCCATCCTGCCGAAGATTGCAAGTACCCACCCAAAGAAAGTTTATCAAACGCGTTTCAGGTCGCCGTTGGCGGGATTGTCCAGCAGCTTTCCGTCCTTGGAAAAGCGCGACCCGTGACAGGGACAGTCCCAGGAATGCTCCGCAGGATTCCACTTTAGGGCACATCCCAAATGCGGGCACCGCTTGGAAAAAGGGGTCAACAGTCCCACGGTGGATTCCAATCCATTGACCAACAGCTGAGGCTTTAACATGCTGCGAGACGGATCAAAAACCGATGCCCACGGATTGTCCTTCTTCGTGATCCGATCGCACAGCAGCATAGCAGACAGCATGGCGCCGGTCATACCCCACTTGTTGAAGCCGCCGGCGGTATACAACTCATGGGTGCGTTTGGAATACTGTCCAATATAGGGGATACCGTCCAGACTCATGCAATCCTGTGCTGCCCAGTGGTGGGTCTCGCGGGCACGGGGATAGTGCTCTGCGGCAAAGGCACGCAATTCACTCCAGTTTCCGCCGTTTTTTCCGGTACGGTGCCCGCCGCCCCCCAGCAGCAAATGGTCACCGTAACCACGGAAAGATAACCCCGTCTGGCACTTGTCCACATACATGCCCTTTATGGAGGGGACGTTTTCCAACGCCAGCACATAGGAACGGTGCTGGTACAATTTCAGAAAATAACTGCCGTGCTTGTTAAGAAAGGGGAAGTGGGTGACCACCACGACCGTATTCGCCCGCACGGTGCCACTGTCAGTGATTGCCCAGTTTCCTACCATTTCCCTTACAAAGGTGTTTTCATATATCCGCAACCCCTGCGCGATCCCCGCCAAAAATTTCAGCGGATGAAACTGTGCCTGCCGAGGAAAACAAACAGCGCCCACCGTTTTCAGCGGCAGGGGAACCGTGTCGCACAGCGTTGCCGGATACCCGAGCTTGTCTAACGTGCGGTATTCGTCCTCCAGCTTTTGCCGATCGTTCACGGCATACACAAAGTTATCCTGCCTCTCCCAATCGCAGGGAATGGTATCCGCCAATGCCGCATACCGTTCCAGTGCCTGCAAATTGGCCTGCAAATAGACCTTTGCTGCGTCTAATCCGTAGTCTTGGGCGATTTGGTTGTAGATCAATCCGTGCTGCGCGGTGACCTTTGCGGTGGTATTGCCCGTGACTCCACCGCCGATGCGTTCTTTTTCTACCAGTACGCAGTCCACACCCTGCTGCGATAACAGGTAAGCCGTCAGCACTCCTGCCATTCCACCACCGATGATCAACACATCGGTGTTAATGTCCTGCTTCAGAGTGGGAAAGCGGGAAAGCTCCACACCCTCCCACCAGATGGATTTCATGCTCATAGATCCTGCAGATCGGCAGCGGATAAATGATTTTCCAGATTATCCCGTGTCAGATCGTTGTCGAGGACGGGATATACAGAGGAAATCGGACTTTCTTCACGTGGCGGCAAGGGGGTGGATTTCGCCTGTGCATGACGGATGTGTTTCTTTTCCATACGGATCACCTCATCGGTAGTGTAACCCGTTTTTATATAAAAACACGGTTCAGCTTCTGCCGAACCGTGTTTTATTATTTATCGGTTTTGCCAATATTTCCGATCTAGGCTGCGGTACTGGATGGATTCTGCCACATGAGACGGCTGCAGTGTCTCGCTGCCGTCCAGATCGGCAATGGTGCGTGCCACCTTGAGAATACGATCGTAAGCGCGGGCAGACAGTCCCAACTTGTCAAACGCATTTTTCATCAAAGCGGAGGCGGCGTCGGTCAAGGCACAGTAGCGCCGCAACAGAGAGGAGGGGAGCTGAGCGTTGGTAAAGATACCGGTGTCGCGGTAGCGTTCCTGCTGTATGGCACGAGCACGGTTGACCCGCTGACGGATCGCCGCAGAGCTTTCTGACGCCGTGCGAGAGGACAACTGCTCGTATTCCACGGGAGGCACCTCCACATGCAGATCGAACCGATCCAGTAAGGGGCCCGAAACGCGGGATAAGTACCGCTGTGCCGCCGCAGAGGAGCAGGTGCAGGCACGGGTGGGATGTCCGAAATAACCGCAGGCACACGGATTCATCGCCGCCACCAGCATAAAAGAGCACGGGTAAGAAAGAGACCCGCTGGCGCGAGAAATGGTGACTTTTCCATCCTCTAAGGGCTGACGCAGGCTTTCGGTTGCCAAACGATTAAACTCCGGAAGCTCGTCCAGAAACAACACGCCGTTGTGCGCCAACGATACTTCACCCGGACGGGGGACGCTTCCGCCGCCGGTGAGACCGGGAGCCGAAACCGTGTGGTGCGGTGCACGGAACGGGCGAGTGGTCAGTAGTCCGATATCGCCCGACAGCGCACCGGCAATGGAATGAATGGCAGTGGATTCTAACGCTTCCTGCTGAGTGAGATCGGGCAGAATGGAGGGTAACCGTTTAGCCAACATACTTTTACCGGAGCCCGGAGGGCCCACCATGAGCACGTTGTGGGAGCCCGCAGCGGCGATCTCCAAGGCCCGTCGGGGCACTTGCTGGCCCATCACATCGGCAAAATCCGGTGTGGTGGCGTCTGCTTGGGGCGAAAAGGTCGTTTTCGGTAACGGCGTGAGCGGCTCTTCGCCTTTTAGGTGGGATAACAGCGGCTTCACATGCTCGACGGCGAATACGTCAATGCCGTCAACCACCGCGCCCTCGGCAGCGTTTTCAGCAGGGATAAAAACGGTGCGCACACCGTGATTGCGAGCAGCGATCACCATGGGCAGCACGCCGCGGACGGGACGAATGTCACCGGTGAGGGATAATTCTCCGATAAAAGCGCAGGTTTCCGTATCGGCAGATAACTGCCCGCTGGCTTTGAGCAACGCCAAAAACAACGGCAGGTCGTACACAGAACCTTCTTTTTTAATATCCGCGGGGGCAAGGTTGACCGTAATGCGGCTGACCGGATAGGTAAATCCGCCGTTCTTGATGGCGGCACGTACCCGATCGCGGGATTCCCGCACCGCGGTACCCGCCATGCCCACCACATCAAAGCCGGGCAGACCTTGAGAAATATCTGCCTCAACCTCCACGGGATAGCCCTCGATCCCTAAAAGTCCTACGCTTTTTAATTTCGCAAACATGAAATGTCCCCTTTATGTATGCAACTGCTTGCTTCCTGCATTAACGGATCCACTCGTATGCCTTGCGTGGGGAACCGTCCTTTAGATAAATAATACCGGTATATATAAACCCGTTTTCCGTTACTACCCGTTGCATGGGTAGGTTGTCTGCGTGAGTGTCCACTCGAAGATGGCCGTACCGCTCCCGCGCGTAGTTCACACAGTGGCGAAACACGCCCGATCGTGTACCGTCACTTGCGATGCGATGGATGGTGCCATAAGGGGTATCGGAGAGCCACGCGCCGTCGATGGAGGCGTAGGTAGGTTCCTCACCGCCGATGAGGGCGAAGCAGCCGTAGATATGTTGGTCCTCTTCCATAACAAACAACTGACGGTGTTCGATATCAGCCTGTAGGGTTTCCCAATCGGGATAAGCGCCGTTCCACTGATGAGGGTTGCCGTGCTCATGCATGAATTGTTTGGCGGAGGCGTAGATCGCCAACAGACGGGGAATGTCCCGCACTTCAGCTGCGCGGATCATGCCGTCAACCCATACAGCGCAGAATATTTCTGTTCCAAATAAGTGAGATAATAGTCCACGTTCAGGCTTTCACCGGTAATGTGGCGGATCCACTCGTCGGGATCCATGACCGAAGCACAGCTGAATACGTGCTCTTTCAGCCAGTTCAGGATCTTATCCAGCTCACCTGCCCGCACGGCGGCGAACACATCGAATTCCTGCTCCATGGTGTGCAGGATCTGTGCGCCGTAGGCATTGCCAAGCGCATAAGAAGGGAAATAGCCGAAATCGCCGTAGGACCAGTGCACATCCTGCAGACAGCCCTTGCTGTCATCCGGTACCTCCACGCCCAGGTATTCCTTATATTTCTGGTTCCAAAGGGCGGGAATCTCATCCACGGTGATCTCACCGTTCATGAACGCCTTTTCCAGCTCATACCGCACCAAAATATGCAAACAGTAGGTCAACTCATCTGCCTCAATACGCACCAATGAGGGGCGAGCGATGTTGATCGCCTCATACAGTTCTCGCGGGGTAACATCGGCAAAGGTGTCGCCGCTGATCTCCTGCAGTCGGGGGTACATAAACTCGATGAAGGACTCACTGCGGCCGATGAGATTCTCGTAAAAGCGAGAAATACACTCGTGCATGGCGTTGGACATGGCATCCGAGGCGTGATTTTTGTAAAATTCCTCCGGCTCATTCTGCATAAACAGTGCATGACCGCCTTCGTGCAGTGTGGAGAAAATGTTGGACAGGAAGTTGGTCTCGTAATAGTGTGTGGTGACCCGCACATCCTTGGGCCCAAAACTGGTGGTAAAGGGATGCTCCGTGGTCATCAGCACCGAGGCGGTGGGGCGAAGCCCCTGCGTTTCCAGTAGCCAGCGGGAAAAGGCTTCCTGCTGAGGAATGGGGCAAGGACGCTTAAGAAACTCCTCGCGAATCGGCTTGCCATCACAGCAGATCCGTTCTATAAGAGGTACGATGCGCGCTTTTACCGCCGCAAAAAAGGCGTCCAGCTGATCGGTGTTGCCACCCTTTTCGTAATCGTCCAGGCAGGCGTTGTAGGGGGAGGTATAGCTCTGCTCTCGCAAATCAATGGCGCGGCATCTGAAATCGATCATGGTGGCCAGACTGTCACGGAACACCGAGAAGTCTGCCGCCTTTTTAGCCGCCAGCCATTGCCCGTAAGCCTGATTGCCCGCCTTGTCCATTTCAAAGGCGAACTCCGGCGATTGGTTTTTGATTTTTAAATAGTCCTCATACAGATGCTTGATCAGCTTTTTCTGTACGAAGGTCAGTTCCCCGTTGTCCGCGTGCAGGTCCACGATCAGCTGCTGATAGGTTTCGCTGTGCAACAGTTCGTACAGATGCTTGCCTACGATCGCCATGTCAATACCGGCCTGCTCCAAGCCTTCTTCGGGGGCACAGCACTGCATATCGAAGCTCACTTTGCCTAAAGTGCGGCCGTAAGCCTCAATTTCTTCCAAAAATTCAAATAATTTTGCGATTTTTTCGCCGCTTTGCATGGGTTACAGCTCCTTTATGATACGGTCTGCCACTTCCAAGCACACCTCGGAGGTGCGTTCCAAGCCCGTCAAAAATTCCTCGGCACCGCCGGTCAGGCTGTCCGAAACGGTTTTGATCATCAGGCAGGGGATACCGTTGCGATTGCAGGTCAGCACGATGGCGGCTGCCTCCATCTCGCAGATGTCCGCACCGAATGTTTTGTGCAGTTCTGCTTTACGCTCGGCGGTATCCACGAACTTATCGCCGGAGGCGCAGGTCACGGCTTTCAGTGACGGCTCGATCTCCAAAGCACGCTTCACCAATTCGGGGGTGGCGGGCAGATAAATATCGGGATATTCCAGATGCCGTCCCACCTCACAGTTGTCGATGGGGGAGGTATCGAATTCGTAGTGCACGACGCGGTCTACCAAGCAGGTGCGGGTTTGTGCCATGTCGGGGGTGAGTCCGCCCACCACGCCGAAATTTACGATCATTTCCACCTGCAATTCGCTGATTAGAAATTGTACGCCTGCGGCGGCGGCGATCTGTCCCGCGCCGCTGTTCAGCACATACAGCGTATAGCCGTCGTTGTGATAGGTCAGAATGGTGTATCCGGGATATTCCTTGGTTTCACCGGGTGTGCCGTAGCGGCACAACACCGAATCGATCTCTACGGCCACCAGCATGCCGATCCGTTTCATAGGTCGTTCCTCACTTTCCGGCCTTGGCACCCTTGGCACCGCCCAGCGATACCGCCGACAGAATGTTGCTTTCATAACTGAAGGTCAAAGCATCCCGATCCCGCTGCCGCTTGAATGCCAGGGCAATCATCTCGTCCAGCAATTTATCAAAGGGCAGACCGGCGGCTTCCCACAGGTAGAAGGACAGGGAGCCGGGGATGGTGTTGATCTCATTGACCCACAATTCACCGGTCTCGGTGTCGTTGAGGAAGTCGATACGGGATACACCGGAACAGCCCAACGCAATAAAGGTCTTGACCGCCAACTGTTGCACCTGTGCGGTCAGTTCGTCGGGAATGTCGGCAGGGCAACGGCGTTTCAGGCTGGACATACCGCCCGATTTGCCCGTTTTACTGCCGGATTTGCCGCCGCTTAAGTATTTGTCACGGAAACTCAAAATTTCGTCACTGTTGACCGGCTCCTCACACACCGAGGCGCGGGCACCATCTATATCGCCCAGCACGGCGCAGTTGATCTCCCGCAGGTTGGACACGGCGTGCTCCACCAATGCGCGGGAAGAAAACTCCAACGCGGTATCCAGTGCGGCAATCAGCTTATCGCGGTCGTCGGCGCGGGAGATCCCCACGGAAGAGCCCAAATTGACCGGCTTGACGATGACGGGATAGCCGATCTCTTTCTCGATAGTGTCGATCACGGTATTACTATTTTTGGCGTATTGCTTGCCGGTAAATTGCAGCGCCGGCAGGACGGGGATACCCGCATCCTGCAGAGCGGATTTCATCAGATATTTGTCCATGCCTACCGCTGAGGAGGTCACATCACAAGCGGCGTAGGGGACGCCCAACAATTCCAGATAGCCCATGAGGGTGCCGTCCTCCACGTTGGTGCCGTGCACCGCGGGAAGCACCACGTCAAAGGTGCCCACCACGTTGTTGCCGAAGCGCTTGGTGGGGTGGCGGATCATGTCTACGCCATGGTCGCCCGCTACCAATAGTACCTGTGTGGCGGAGGCCAAACAGGCTTTCATATCGCGATAGCTTTCGATCTTGCCCAGTGTTTCACCGGTGTAGAACCGATTATCCTTGGATAAGTACAAGGGAATGGGCTCGTATTTACTGCGATCCAAAGCACAAAACGCCTGAACACCGGTAATGATGGACACCTCGTGTTCCACACTGTGTCCTCCGAACAGGACAGCCACTCTTGTTTTCATCTGTATACCACCTTTAAAAGTTATCCGGTAAATCGTTTTCCAACAGAACGATGCGGTTGCCGATCACGGGCAAAGATGCTAATAATGCCAGCCCTTGTGTCAGCGTGGGCACGACGTGCAGGTTTTCCTCGGGAAATCCGCCTGCCAGCAAGCCTTCTTTCAGCGGCGGCGCTTGCCGTTCACCCACTAAAATGGCAATATCACACTTATCAGCGGCGTAAGTGCCCAGTTCGCGATTGAGCGATTCTTGCTTTTCACCCAGTTCCACCATGCCGGGAGTCACCAGCACCCGCTGAGCCTCAAAACCGCTCAGCACATCCAAAGCACTGCGGAAGCCGGCGGGATTGGAATTGTACGCGTCGTCAATAAAGCCGTTGGGCAGCAGCTGCAAGCGATGCTCGATGGGTTTCAGCCGCCGCACGGGATATACCAGCTCCTCCAAGGGGATGTCCAGTGCTACCGCCACGGCAATGCAGCCTGCCAAATTCTGTATCATGTGAGCACCCAACAGGTGGGTGACGAACCGCTGGGATTCGCCGCCGACGGTCACCGTAAAGGAGGTGCCGGTGGCGTCCACCTGAATGTCACGGATTTTCACGTCGCCCACTTCAAACCCATAGGTCGTCACAGGGCAGGCAGGTGCGTGGGTGGTCAGGCGGGTACGAATGTATTCGTTATCACCACAGGCAAACAAGCGCCCATCGGCGGGCAGTGCGTCCGCCAGTTCGAATTTTGTGGCTACGATGTTATCTACCGTCTTGAAGGTCTCCAGATGCTGCTCGCCGATAGAGGTGATGACGCCGTAACGGGGAGAGACCAGCTCGCAGATCTCCCGAATATCACCGGGATTTTTAGCGCCCATTTCCGCAATGAAGATCTCGTGGGAGGGGCGCAGCCGTTCACGAATGGTACGCACCACGCCCATGGTGGTGTTGTAGCTTTCGGGGGTCATCAGCACATTGTAGCGTACCGACAGCAGCGCCTGCAGGCAGGTCTTGGTGCTGGTCTTACCGTAACTGCCCGTTACACCGATGACCGTCAGATCGGGCATTTCCCGCAGACGGCGTCTCGCATCCTTCACATAACCGTTGGCGATGTGCTTTTCCAGCGGCAGGTTGACGGTATTGGCAACAAACAGCCACGGCCAGATTTGCACGGACAAGATGAGGATAATGCCCACACAGCGCAGATGAGAGACAAACCAGCACACCACCAGCACGGCGGCAAGCAGTATATACAAAGTGGTCAACAGGCGCTTAACACGGGCGGTAAACACCAACGGCTTTTTTGCTTTCTTGGGAATATTCAAAACGGCGGTCAGCAGCAGCACCGCCGATGAAGCGATCAGGCACCACAGCTCAGGCAGATACATGGCCGGCAACAACAATGCCGGCAACAAGGTGCGCACCGATACCAGCCGCTTGTCGTTATCCTGGCACCATTTCCAGTACCGCTCGTTGCGGTAGGAGTTTAATTGCAGCATGTGAGTGTAATATAAGGATTGAGGGATGAAGTTGGCGGCACAGCAAATCAGCAGTACCGCACGGGCAATGGTCAGTTCCATACATTACTCCTTGATAAAAGCGTCTAATACGCGGCGGCAGCGATCAAACTGCTCCGCAAAAGCCCAGTGACCGCCCTCCAGTACCACCAGACCCGCATCGGGAATGAGTTTTTCCATCTTTTGCCCGTCGGAGAGGGGAGTGGCGGTGTCATTGCGACCCCAGATAAGCAGGGTGGAGGCTGTGATGCGGGGCAGCAACGGAGTCACATCCTCGTTCAAGGCGATGACCATACTGCGGCGCATCAGCGGGCTGGCTTTTTGATAATCGGATGAGCCGTGGCGTTTGCGAGCATTTTCCACCACGTTGGGAAACAGGCTGCGCAGCAGCGGCAGCGAGAAAAACCACTTTGTCAGCTTAAACGAGTATACTCGCACATAGTATCCGAAAGAATGGTGGGCAGGCAGGCCCGCGGCATCCATGAGGATAGCCTTTTTCACCTTCAAAGGGCAGTTCTCGCGGGCAAGCAGCTTAATCAGCACACGGCCGCCGTTGGAATGACCGATGACAACGGCCTCCGTTACCCCCAGGGCGGCGGCGAAGGCTTCCACAAAATCGGCATAGTCGTCGGGGGCGTAGGGATGAGGCGGTTCCTCAGAACCGCCGAAGCCGGGCAGATCGGGTGCGATCACGCGGCAGTAGGAGGACAGGTGATCAAGGATCAAATGGTATACCGAGGCATCCACGCCCCAACCGTGCAGCAACAGCACGGTAGTGTCGCCGGTTCCCTTTTCGAGATAGTGAACGGTCAACCCGTTTACCGTCAGTTCCACCGAAACGCCCCTTTCTTATAATTTGGATTACAATATACAACCATACCATATTCTGCCTGAAAAATCAATGCCGCAATAGGAGTATATGCACGGAAAAAGTTTTTTATAAAAAAGGGTTGACCGATTGAAAAAAATGTGTTATAGTGATTCTACCTCAAAAGGGGTTTATTTTTTTGCGCCGATTTTTCGGCGTGCTACTCCCCTGAGGGAGGCCAAAAAAACCCGATCATTCGGGAATTATCGGAGGTGCCGTTATGAGAGTCAAAGTGACAATGGCTTGCAGCGAGTGTAAGCAGCGCAACTACAACACCATGAAGAACAAGAAGAACGACCCTGACAGACTTGAAATGAACAAGTACTGCCGTTTCTGCCGCAAGCACACCGTGCACAAGGAAACGAAGTAAGCAAGGAAAGGAGAAAGCAGCTATGGTTCTTTGGGGACTGATCTTAGCAGCGGCCGGCGTTATTGCCGCACTGTGTACCTTCCTCGACAGCTTAAATATTTTCTCCGACATGACTGCTCTTGGTTTCGGTGCGTGGTTGAACCGCTTCTTTGATCCCGCCAACTTGACGGGCAAGAAGGCTGTGTTCTATGTGGCGGTAGTGCTGCTGGTCGTGGGTGTTATCCTGTTCGTTGTCGGCAAGATCAAGTCGGCAAAAGCGGGCGAGCACGACAAGCAGACCCAGAAGGGTATCAAATTCTTCCGTGATCTCAAAGGTGAATTCAAGAAGATCACCTGGCCCACCCTGCCGACGGTGGTGCGCAATACCGGCGTAACGCTGGCACTGTGCGCGATCCTCGGTGTGATCATTTGCTTGATCGATCTGGGATGCGGTGCGCTGATCAAATTGATGCAGGCTTTGGGATAAGGAGGGCGGATTCATGGCAGACGAAGCCAAGTGGTATGTCGTCCATACGTATTCCGGCTACGAGAACAAGGTGGCGACGAATCTGGAAAAGATCGTTGAAAACCGAAAGCTCCACGACTGGATCCATGAGATCTCGATTCCTACCGAAACCGTTACCGAGATTAAGGACGGACAGAAAAAAGAAGTCGAGCGCAAGATTTTCCCCGGTTATGTCCTCGTGAAGATGGTCATGACCGATGAATCCTGGTATGTGGTGCGCAACACGCGCGGCTGTACCGGATTCGTAGGCCCCAACGGTAAGCCCACTCCTCTGACGGAGGAAGAGATCGCCGCTTTGGGTGTCGAAAAACACGAGATCGAAATCAACTACGCGGTGGGCGATATGGTCCGCATCGTGGATGGCCCGTTGGAAAACTTCTCCGGCCGTGTGGACGAGATCGATCAAGAGAAAAACAAGGTCCGCGTTACCGTATCCATGTTCGGACGGGAAACCCCCGTGGAATTGGAACTGGATCAGGCGGAGCTTATGGAATAAGCACGGCTTATTCCCTGTAAGAATGAGGTTTGAGGGCAACGCCCTTTTCCTGTGCGTCGGACACTTTTCCGACTGTGGGAGGTGCGACTCATCCGCAAGTGGATGGGAACTGCGCCGCCGTTACCACAATTTTTGGAGGTGCAAGAAAAATGGCTCAAAAGATTTCCGGGTACATTAAACTGCAAATTCCGGCTGGCAAGGCTACGCCGGCACCCCCTGTTGGTCCTGCTCTGGGTCAGCACGGTGTGAACATCATGGCATTCACGAAGGAGTTTAACGAGCGTACGAAGAACGACGTGGGTCTTATCATCCCCGTTGTCATCACCGTATACGCCGACCGTTCATTCACCTTTATCACCAATACCCCTCAGGCTGCCGTTCTGATCAATAAGGCC
>JAFVQV010000097.1 GCA_017504645.1 Clostridia bacterium
ATGTGGTTTCCGTGGCTGTCATCGGCAAGCCCAACGCCGGGAAGTCCTCCCTGATCAACCGGATTCTGGGGGACGAACGGCTCATCGTTTCCAATATTGCCGGCACCACCCGGGATGCCATCGACACCTTCCTGGAAAACGAACACGGCCGATATAATTTCATCGACACTGCCGGCATCAGACGCCACAGCAAGGTGGAAGAACGGGTGGAAAAGTTCAGTGTGCTCCGGGCGAAAATGGCGGTGGAACGGGCGGACGTATGCCTGATCGTTATTGACGCCAAGGAAGGCATCACCGAGCAGGACGAGAAAATCGCAGGTCTTGCCCATGAAGCCGGGAAAGCCTCCATCATCTGCGTCAACAAATGGGACGACGTGGAAAAGGACAACAGTACCACCAATGAATTCACCAAGAATATCACCAATGCGCTGTCCTACATGACCTATGCGCCCATTATGTTCATCTCTGCCAAGACCGGTCAGCGGGTGGACAAGCTGTTTGAACAGATCAACTACGTTCACAACCAGACCAATATGCGTGCGTCCACCGGTATGCTCAACGATGTGCTGGCAATGGCCACCACCCGTGTGCAACCGCCTACGGACAAAGGCCGGCGGTTAAAGATCTATTATGTAACACAGCCTTCTACCTGCCCGCCTACCTTTGTATTTTTTGTTAATCGGGCGGATCTGTTCCATTTTTCTTATCAACGATATTTGGAAAATCAACTGCGCGAAACCTTTGGATTGGAAGGTACGCCGTTGCGCTTTATCATTCGCGAACGCGGTGAAAAGAAGTAAGGAGAACGATCATGATAGCATTTCTACAAAACAGCTGGTTGGCTATACTGTTGACCGTTGTGATTGCCTATTTGCTGGGCAGTATCAGCTTTGCGATCATTGTTACCAAGTTGTTTTCCAAGCAGGATATCCGCGATTTTGGTAGCGGTAATGCCGGAGCCACCAATGTGCTGCGCTCCCAAGGGAAATTGCCGGCGCTACTGACAACGTTGGGAGATCTGGGCAAAAGCATTTTGTCCGTGCTGATCGGCGGTTGGCTGTTGACAGTTATACAGATGATGCCTTTTTCGGGATGGGAATCCTATCGGCCGCTCATGTATGATCCGGATAATCTGGAGCTGGTTGGGCGCTATCTGGCGGGTTTCTTCTGCATTATCGGACACATGTATCCGCTGTTTTTCGGTTTCCGCGGTGGCAAAGGGGTAATGACCACGCTGGGAATGACCTTGTTGTTGGATTGGCGTGCGGCGTTGCTGCTGTTGGCTGTGTTCGCGGTTATCGTGTTGTGTACCCGCATGGTGTCGTTGGGCTCTATTATAGCGGCGATCGGATTACCGGTGGCAACATGGTTCTTCCGCACCTATGTGGATCATCAGCAGTGGCAAACGGTTGCGTTCTGCACAGTGGCGGTGTCGGCTATTTCTTTGATCGTTATATTTAAGCATCGCAGCAATATTGTACGCATTTTTAAAGGGACGGAGAATAAGATCTGAGGTGAAGTAATTGGCAAAAATCGCTGTATTAGGTGCCGGCGGTTGGGGAACCGCATTGGCAGTTATGGCCAACCGCATGGGACATTCCGTATCCCTATGGTCGCCTTTTGAGGCAGAGGTGGACTCCGTTCGCCGCCACGGACAGCATGTGAAGCTGCTGCCCGGTATCGCGGTTCCGCCTTCGATAACGGTTACCACGGATATTTCCTGTGCTGCCGGGGTGGATCTGTTGATATTGGCTGTGCCTTCTTTTGCTATCGCACAGACGGTCGAGAAGGTTAAGCCCTATGTGAGTGCCAATGTCCTGATTGCCAATGCGGGTAAGGGGATTGAAGAGCAAACCTATCGCCGCTTTACGCAGGTAGTTAGTGACACGTTGCCCGAGGCAGCGGTGGTGGCCCTTTCCGGTCCCTCCCACGCTGAAGAGGTGGGGCGGGGTGTGCCTACACTGTTGGTGGCGGCATCTTACGATCTGCGACAAGCTGTACGGGTGCAGGAACTATTGATGAACGAGACCTTCCGCCTCTATACCAGCGCTGATGTGATCGGCGTAGAGCTGGGTGGTGCGTTGAAAAATGTAATCGCTCTGGCCGCCGGTATTTGTGACGGCTTGCGTATGGGGGATAATACCAAAGCGGCACTAATGACTCGCGGACTGGCAGAAATTGCCCGTCTTGGCGTGAGCATGGGCGCGGATGCGACTACCTTTGCCGGGCTTTCCGGCATGGGAGACCTGATTGTGACCTGCGGGAGTATGCACTCCCGTAACCGCCGTGCCGGTATCCTAATCGGTCAAGGCGTTTCGCCCAAGGCCGCCGTGGAGCAGGTGGGAACCGTGGAGGGCTATTTGGCGGCGGAAACCGCTTTTCGCTTGTCTCAGCATACCGGCGTGGAGATGCCCATTACCGAAACCTGCTACCGTATTTGCTATGAAAACTACTCCCCGCGGGAGGCCGTGGCAGCGCTGATGACTCGTCCTGCCTGCGCTGAGCGCGATGAGGGTTGGCTTTAAGGAGAGTTGCCGAAAGGCAACTCTTTTTTTACAAAAAGGGTTGACAGGAAAAGGAAAGTGTGATATTATTTTGATATCAAAAAGAAATGAGGCGATGACGATGAAAGAAAAAGTGTTAACCAATCGGAAAAACGGGATGCTGGTACTGTTACTGACAATCCTGATCAATCTTGCCGCGTTGGCAGGGACGATTTATGGCGGGATTGTGTTGGAAAACGGCGGAAATGCCTTGATGCTGGTGGTGAGTTTGATCGTACTGTGCATCGGCTGGTTGCCCATTCCGGGTCTTAAGGTGCTCAAGCCCCAAGAAGCTCTGGTGCTGACGCTGTTCGGCAAATATGTGGGTACACTGAAAGGTGACGGTTTCTTTTTTGTTAATCCGTTCTGTGTGGCAGTGAATCCGGCGGCGAAAACGGCGCTTAATCAAAGCGGCGATGTGAAAACCGTATCGGCGCTATCGACGGCAAATGCTTCCTCGGTTTCGGTGGAAATGGTGAATAAAAAGCTGTCGTTAAAAGTGATGACCCTTAACAACAACCGTCAAAAGATCAACGATTGCCTGGGAAATCCCGTGGAGATCGGTATTGCGGTGACCTGGCGTATTGTGGATACTGCCAAGGCGGTGTTTAATGTGGATAACTATAAGGAATACCTATCCTTGCAATGCGACACAGCACTACGCAACGTGGTGCGTGTGTATCCCTATGATGTGGCGCCAAATGTGGATACTACCGGTGACGGTATGGCAGATGACGGCAGTCTGCGTGGATCCAGTGAAGTAGTTGCCGGTCGTATCCGCGACGAGATACAAGCTCGCGTTAACGAGGCAGGGATCGAGATCGTGGAAGCTCGCATCACCTATTTGGCATATGCGCCCGAGATCGCGGCGGTCATGTTACAACGGCAGCAAGCATCCGCTATCATTGACGCTCGTAAAATGATCGTGGATGGGGCTGTGGGCATGGTGGAAATGGCATTGGAGCGTCTGAACGAAAAGCAGGTCGTTGTACTGGACGAGGAGCGCAAAGCCGCCATGGTATCCAACCTGTTGGTCGTACTGTGCGGCAATCACGACGCACAGCCGGTCGTCAATTCGGGAAGCTTGTATTAATATGAGTGATAATCTGAAAAAACAGGTGCCGCTGCGTCTATCGCCAAATCTGTACAACGCCATTGCCGCGTGGGCGGAGGACGATTTTCGTTCGGTCAACGGGCAGATCGAATACCTGTTGTCCGAATGTGTGCGTCAGCGCAAAAAGAATGGAAAATATG
>JAFVQV010000098.1 GCA_017504645.1 Clostridia bacterium
GGTGTAGCAGCTGACGCAATTCTTTGCGGATGCGTTTAAACAGCATGGCAACGCGGGAAATCTTCAGACCTCCGGCTGTGGAACCGGCGCAACCGCCTATAAACATCAGCAATAATAAGATGACTTTAGAAAAGCCGGGCCAGAGGTCAAAATCTACCGTGGAATATCCCGTCGTAGTGATGATAGAAGAAACTTGGAATGTTGCAGCGCGTAACGCATCGGAAAGGGAGGGGAAAAGCGAAGAAATATTATAGGTAATCAAACCGGCGGAGAGGGTTACGATCGCCAAATAGCACCAAAGCTCGGTGCTGCGTAATACTGAGCGGAAACGACGGATCAGCAACAGATAATACAGATTAAAATTCACACCGAATATCAACATAAATATGGCAATGACCCATTGCAGATAGGGGCTGTATCCCGCGATACTGTCGGCCTTGATGCCAAACCCACCGGTTCCGGCCGTGCCGAAGGCATGAATGAGGCTGTCAAACAAAGGCATGCCGCCGCACAGCAGGAGGATTACCTGTACAGCAGTCATTACAATATAAATTAAATACAGAATCTTTGCCGTATCCTTAACACGTGGGACCAGTTTGCCCACAACAGGACCCGGCATTTCCGCGCGCATAATGTGAATGGAACGGTCGGAAATGTTAGGAATAACCGCCATTACAAACACCAGCACCCCCATGCCGCCGACCCAGTGGGTAAAGCTACGCCAAAACAGCAAGCCGTGGCTCATACTTTCCACATCGGTCAAAATAGAAGCACCGGTGGTCGTAAAGCCGCTGACGGTTTCAAAAAACGCATCGGTATAATGGGGGATCTCACCGCTGATATAAAAGGGGAAAGCCCCAATAGCAGAAAGCGCAATCCATGCCAAGGACACAATGATAAAGCCCTCCTTGGCGTAAATGACATGATCCTTCGGCTTAAACAGCAAGGTTAAAGCCGTTCCCGCGAATAGAGCAATGGCGATGGTGATGAGAAATGCCCAAACACAATCTTCCTGATAGATCAGGGAGACCACCGCTGGTAACAGCAACAGGAAAGCCGTCGTACGTACAATCTGTCCCGTTGTATAAAACACCATTTTTCGGTTCATAAAACTTCCCGTACCTTTACAGAATAATGTCAGACAGATCGCTTAAACGGTGTCCACCGGCAATAACAACTACTTGATCACCGGCTAGAATCATATCGTTACCGGTGGGGATGATGGGCTTGCGGCCACGGATGATACCGGCTATCAGAATGTTGGGTTTAAGTTTCATGTCCTTAAGCGGTATTTGAAGCATCGGGAATTCCGGAGACACCTTAAACTCCAACGCTTCAGCCTTGCCGTCCATTAAATTGTAAAGGGTTTCAACTTTGCTGCCTATGGAATTTTGCAACGCACGGGCATAGCGCACCAAAATATCCGCTATGATTTTTTGAGGAGAAACAATGCAATCCAACCCCAGTTTTTCTGCCATAACAGTCAACTCATCTCGGTTGACCTTGGAAATGACTTTGGGAACATTTTGCGACATGGCGTAGAAAGAGACCAAAATATTTTCCTCATCCATGCCCGTCAGAGCGACGAAAGCGTCAGCAGAACGGATGCCCTCTTCGTACAACAACTCTTGCATCGCGCCGTCGCCGTGAATGACTACCGCTTCCGGAAGTGCTTCGCAAAACTCTGTGCAGCGTTTACTGTCCTTTTCAATGACCTTCACGGAGTTGCCGCCGGCGGTAAGCATTTTTCCAAGGTAATAGGCGGTGCGGCTGGCGCCCAGAATCATGACATTGCGAGCTTGCTTTTGAAGCGCACCAACCATTTTTAATAAACGGTGGATCTCCGCCGGTGTGGCGGTAAGACCGATCTTATCACCGCTGTGCAGCTCAAAATTACCGTCGGGAATGTATACCTCCTCGCCGCGCTGAACCACACAAATAAGAAAATTGGCTTTATATTTTTGGCGTAAATCCATCAGGCGGATACCATCCAAAGGGGAGCCACTCTTAATGAGCAACTCCACCATTTCGAAATTGCGACGGGAAAAGGTTTCGATCTTGGTGGCAGAAGGGAGCTTTAGAATGTTAAACAGTTCTTGCGCCGCCAGTAGTTCCGGATTGATCGACATGGTAAGTCCCAACTGTTGTTTCATAAAACTCAAACTTTGATCGTTGTACTCGGGATTGCGGATGCGGGCAACAGTATGCTTTGCACCCATCCGTTTGGCGATAAAACAGCTGAGAATATTCAACTCGTCCGAATCGGTAACCGCCACAAACATATCAGCTTTTTCAATACCGGCTTCCGACAAGGTGTCGCTGTCGGCACCGTTACCGCATACGCCAATGGCGTCGTAAATGTTGGTGATCTCCTCAATCACAGCAGGGTTGTTATCGATTACAACCAAATCGTGCCCCTCGGCTATCAGACTTTGCAGGATGGTGATGCCGATTTTGCCGCAGCCTTCCACAACAATTTTCATGGTTAATGCCCCTTCTAAATTGCTTATTCTTGTAATTTTCGGTATTGTTCAACCGCCAAGGCGTCACAGCGCTCGTTTTCGGGATGTCCTTGATGCCCATGCACCCATTGAAAGGATACCTTGTGCAGAGCAATCAAATTCAGTAAAGTGTCCCACAAATCGGCATTTAGTGCCGGTTTTTTATCCGCCTTGCGCCATCCGTTCTTTTTCCATGACACAGCCCAGCCTTTTTCAATGCCGTTCACCACATATTGGGAGTCGGTCACCACCAGCACTTCACATCTTTCGTTTAAGGCGGCGAGGCCTTGTATCACCGCTGTCAGCTCCATGCGATTATTGGTAGTGGACTTTTCTGCACCACACAGTTCTTTTTCGTGACCTTTATACCGCAAAATGGCTGCCCAGCCGCCACAACCGGGATTTCCCGAACAGGCACCGTCGGTAAACAAACTGATCTGTTTCATGTCTTTGTTCCTTTCGCAACTCACTGCTTCCTATTATAACAATTTTTTGGCATCTGGCAAGTCTAAGATCAAAAACTGTGACAATACTATTTCTTGACAATACCCCGAAAAAAAGGTAAGATAGATATACAGTTATGTGATCGGAACGCAACTACCTTTTTCTCAGCATTTCTTGTTCGGAAAATACGGCAGACAGCAGCCTCACACGCGGTGAGGCTTATTTGCTTGAACCTATTTACAAAGATTTAACAGAAACGGAGGACATTATGTCAACAGAAAATCTGCACAAAAATACTACATCAAAAAAGAAAAATACGGGACATTCCCGTTTGGCGGATAATAAAAAGCCCGCTACTTCCGGCAATAAATATCGTAGTCGTAATACCAACCCGCGCAATCATTCTCAAAAAAAGGCGGCCGAGAAACCGGCGCTGCCCGTTAAATTGACTATGCTGGGTGGCCTTAATGAGATCGGCAAAAACATCACCGTCTTTGAATACGGTGACGACGCGTTTATCATTGACTGCGGAATGGCGTTTCCCGATGAAGATATGCTAGGCGTAGATATCGTTCTGCCCGATTTTTCCTATGTCGAAAAAATACACGAGCGCATTGAAGGTGTATTTATTACCCACGGTCACGAAGACCATATCGGTGCTTTACCGTATTTGCTTAAGCAACGTATTTTCCCCATCTACGGTACACAACTGACGATTGCGTTGATCGATTCTAAGCTGAAAGAGCACGGCCTGTCCGGAAAGGTCCCGCTTCATGTAGTAAAAGCAGGGGAGGTTATCCGTCTCAAACAAGTGTCGGTGGAATTCATCAACGTTAACCATTCCATTCCGGATGCTGTTGGACTGGGAATCAAGACGCCCAACGGTTATGTGGTACACACCGGCGACTTTAAGATCGATTGTACTCCCATTATGGGCAAAATGATCGATCTGCCACGCTTGGGCGAGCTGGGAAATGAAGGTGTGCTGGCACTGTTGGCGGATTCCACAAACGCGGAACGCCCCGGCTATACTCCCAGCGAACGAGTGGTGGGTGAGAGTTTTGCCAACCTGTTCAAAAAAGCGGAAAACAAGCGTATTATCATTGCCACCTTTTCCTCCAACCTTCCGCGCATCCAACAGATCATCGATGCCGCTGCCCACGACGGGCGAAAGGTTGCCATCTCCGGCAGAAGCATGATCAACTATGTCAGCATCGCGCAGGAACTCGGTTATCTCAGCGTACCGGACGGGTTGCTTGTCGATATGGATCTTCTCAACCGCTACCCTAAGGAAAAAATGACGATCATCACCACCGGCAGTCAAGGAGAACCTATGTCCGCCTTAGCACGCATGGCGTTTTCCGATCACCGCAAGGTAGAGGTGGGACCTGATGATTACATCATCATCTCTGCTACCCCCATCCCCGGTAACGAAAAGACTGTGGGAAATGTGGTTAACGAGCTGATGAAACGCGGCTGCGACGTGGTATATGAGAAAATGTACGATGTTCATGTCTCCGGTCACGCCTGTCAGGAAGAATTGAAGCTTATCCAGGGCATTACTCGCCCGAAGTTCTTTATTCCCGTTCACGGTGAGCGCAAGCACATGGAAAAACACGCTGCTTTGGCGCGGGCAATGGGCATGGATGCTAAGTCGGTGCTGATTCCCGACATCGGCAAGGTTATCGAAATTACACCGGATAAGATGGAGGTCACCGGTTCCGTACCGGCCGGCCGTGTGTTGGTTGACGGGCTCGGTATCGGTGATGTGGGAAGCATCGTGTTGCGCGATCGCAAGCATTTGGCACAAGACGGTTTGATCGTGGTGGTCGCTATCATCGACCCTGTCAGCGGACAGATCGTTTCCGGTCCTGACATCGTTTCTCGCGGCTTCGTGTATGTGCGAGAGGCAGAACAGCTTATTGAAGATGCACGGAATATCGCCCGAACCGTATTGGAGGATTGCTGCCGCAAGCACTCTTACGATTGGGCGACAATGAAAACACGTGTTCGGGATGAATTGTCCCACATGCTGTTTCACAAGACCAAACGCAGTCCCATGATCTTGCCCATCATCATGGAAGTCTAAGCCGTATTGAAAAAAAGGGGGGGAAACGCCGTGAAACAACGAAAGATTTGGAACATCACGCCGTTGCTCATCGTGCTCGCGGCGTTATCTCTGGTGCTGCTTATTGTCACCGCATTTTGGAATTGGCGCGTATTCGCCGCCGGCTTGGTGGTGACAATAGCGGTGTTCCTGTATGTGGGAATACGGTTTTGGCTGCTGAAATCGGATGTGCACCGTTACTTGGGCCGTATTTCATCGCGTCTAAATCAACAGGATAGAACTGCCTTGGAATCCACACCCATCCCCGTTGCCATAGTGGGTGAAAACGGAGAGGTCGTGTGGTATAACGAATTGTTCCGTCAGCAGGTGCTTCAGGAAAAGGAGGCCTACGGCAAGACAATCGACAATGTTTTTGAGTCGTTTTCCGTCGATCAACTAACCAAACGTCAATGTTCGCAAGTTGCCTGTATGGGTCGATCGTTCTCGGTGTTTGCCGGTAAGCTTCCCATCCGCGATCATCTTTCGTATGTTTTGTATTGCTTTGAGGATACGCAGCTGCGGCAAATCGCCAAGGATTATGAGGAAAGCCGTCCGGTGGTGCTGTCGCTGTACATAGACAACGGTGACGAGATCATGCAGAACCTGCGTGACAGTGAACGGGCGCAGCTGTCCTCGCAGGTGGAAACGCTGCTGGAGGATTGGGTCGCGCAAACCGCCGGCATTTTTCGCAAATGCGGAACAGATCGATTTTTGGCAGTGCTGGAATACCGTCACCTGCAAAGTATGATTGACGCAAAATTTGATATTTTAGACCGCGTACGCACCGTTCAGACCAGTAAAGGGGACAGCGTTACTTTGTCCGTCGGTGTCGGTACGGCTAACTCGTTCTACGATGCGGAATACCGCTCTCGCCAAGCGTTGGATATGGCGCTGGGGCGTGGCGGCGATCAGGCCGCCATCAAAACTGTAAACGGCTTTGATTTTTACGGTGGCTTATCCAAGAGCGTGGAAAAGCAGACCCGTGTCCGCTCCCGCGTCGTAGCCTCGGCATTACGGGATATGATTCTGAATAGCGACAACGTTCTGCTCATGGGTCACCGATATTCCGACTTGGATTGCCTGGGCGCCGCCGTGGCGTTGACCGCGGCTTGTCGCCACTTGGGAAAACCGGCATATACCGTGTACGATCCCCATACAACGCTGGCAAAAGAACTGGTGGCACGCTATACCGATCAGATTGATAGTGTCTTTATTACAGAAGAAGATGCGCTTCCTCTCATGACTCACAAAACACTGCTGATTATCACCGATACTCACAGTCAATCTATGCTGGATGCACCGGAAATTTATCGTCAAGCCTCCTCGGTAGTCATTATCGACCATCATCGAAAGATGGTGGAGCATATCGACGATGCTGTTATTTTCTATCACGAGCCCTATTCCAGCTCCGCCTCGGAAATGGTGGCGGAATTAGTCCAATATATGGCAGGGGTCTCACTTGCCAAATTGGAAGCGGAGGCACTGTTGGCAGGTATCATGCTGGATACTCGCAGCTTCGTGATGAAAGCCGGCGTACGCACCTTTGAGGCGGCGGCATATTTGCGGAAGTGCGGTGCCGACACCGTGGAAGTCAAACGCCTGTTTTCCGAGAACATTTCGCTGTATCAGCGCAAGGCGGAAATTATTTCCACTGCCCAGTGGTACAGTAACACCGCCATTGCTCACGGCACAGAGGGTGGTCCGGAAATGCGTATTGCCGCTTCACAGGCTGCCGACGAGTTGCTGTGCGTAAAGGGTGTAGATGCTTCCTTCGCCATGTTCCCCGACAACGGCGGATATAACATATCCGCACGGTCCTATGGAGATTTTAATGTCCAACTGGTTATGGAAGCATTGGGCGGTGGCGGACATCAGACCATGGCTGGTGCTTTCCTGAAAATGGACAATTTTGCCGCGGCAGAAAATGCACTGAAAAGTGCCATCGATGCCCATCGAGCAGAACTTTTACGCTCTCGCTCAGCACAAAAATGATCTTAAACCAATTCCAGAAAGCAGGTATATACTATGAAAGTTATTTTAAAACAAGACGTAAAAGGACAAGGCAAAAAAGGACAACTGGTGCAGGTGTCAGACGGCTATGCCCGTAACTTTTTGTTGCCGCGTGGTCTTGCGATAGAAGCGGATGCACAGGCTATGAACGATCTGCGTAATAAGGAATCCGCTGCACAACATCACTTGCAGGTGGAAAAAGAAGAAGCGCAGGCTGCTGCCGCCAAATTGACGGGTAAAACCGTAAAAATCGCCGCCCGTGCGGGACAAAACGGTAAACTGTTCGGCTCTGTCACGACGAAAGAGGTTGCTGATGAGCTGAAAAAGCAATTCGATATTGCCATCGATAAGCGCAAGATCACCATGTCAGATATCAAAGCTTTCGGTTCTTACGAAGCAGAATTAAAATTCAGCCAGGGTGTGACCGCCAAGGTCACGGTCATGGTGTGCGAATAATTAAGGAGTGTTTATCATGGCGAATCGTCCCGATTCCTTCGATGAACTGAATATGCCATACAGCCTGGAGGCCGAGCAAGCCGTTCTGGGCGCGGTGCTGATGGAGGCAGATTGTATCAACCGTGTGGCGGATATCCTGCGTCCGGAGCATTTTTATTTACCGGAGCATCAATCCATTTACGGTATCATGCTGGCAAAGATGATCGAATCCAAAACCATCGATTTTGTTACGGTTTTAGAAGCTCTTAAGACGGAAACCTACTTCAAAGGGGAAGAGGGGAAAAACTATCTCCTCAAGCTGGCACAGATTGTGCCCTCGATCTCCAATATTGAAAATTACGCACGTATCGTACGCGAAAAATACGATGTACGCCGTTTGATCCATGTTTCTCGTGAGATCATGAGTGACGCGATGGATCCCGGAACAGACGCCTCCTTGCTGATTGATTCCGCAGAACAGAAAATTTATGAGATCCGCCAGGATAAACACCAGGGTGGGCTGATGCCCATTAAGGATGTCATTGCTTCTAACTATGACATGTACAGCAAGCTGACCTCCGACGAACGGGACCTGTATGTGGGTATTCCGTCGGGTATCAGCGCCTTGGATGAAATCACCACAGGCCTTAACCGTTCCGACCTGATCATCGTCGGCGCCCGTCCCGGCATGGGTAAAACCAGCTTTGCGCTGAATGTGGCGCGTAATGTGGCCGTATTACAAAACCGTTGTGTTGCCATTTTTAATTTGGAAATGTCACGGGAACAGATGGTCAACCGTTTCTTGTCGGCTGAGGCACGTGTTTCCTCCAAAAAACTGCGTACCGGTAATTTATCACCCGATGAATGGACCCGTATGGCGTACGCGTCCAGCACTCTCTGTAAGGCTCCCATCTATTTGGACGAAACCGCCAGCATCACAGTACCGGAGATGAAGGCTCGTTTGCGCCGTCTCAAAAATCTGGGCTTTGTGGTCATCGACTATTTGCAGCTGATGCATTCCGCCAAGCGTACAGACAACCGTGTGCAGGAGGTTTCTGAGATCACCCGCAGCTTGAAGATCATGGCAAAGGAACTGAATGTGCCGGTGATGGTGTGTGCACAGCTGGCGCGTTCCACGGAAAAGCAATCCAACCATCGTCCTTCGTTGTCGGATCTGCGCGAATCGGGCTCTATCGAGCAGGATGCCGATCAGGTGCTTTTCCTGTACCGCGAGGAATATTACAAGAACGAGAAAGAGGATCCCACTGCTGTGGAGACCGGTACTTCCGAGGTCATTGTAGCGAAAAACCGCCATGGTGAACTGGGAACGGTCAAGTTGGCATTCCAGGGCGAGTTTACGCAATTTTCTTCTCTCGAACTCCATCGTAACGAAGGATAATACGCTATGACTGTCAA
>JAFVQV010000099.1 GCA_017504645.1 Clostridia bacterium
ATTATACACTGACACATTAGCGAAGTAAAGTGCTAAATTCAAATTTTCCACACATTTGGACGATTGCACAAAAAAACGTCTGCGAATTATTCGTTTTTCACAGGTTTTCGAGTGGGAGCGGGGATGTTGGCCAGAGTGACCGCTCCGAACATAAGGGCACAACCCAGCCATTCACGGGCAGAGAGGGTATCGCCCAACAGCAACCAGCCCGTCAGCACGGCAAATACGGATTCCAAACTGAGCAGCAACGTGACCACGGTGGGGTTGCTGTTTTTTTGCGACACGATCTGTAGGGTGTAGGCGATGCCGCTGGACATGACACCCACGTACACCAGCGGGAACCAACAGGCAACAATGGCATCAAATTTGGGTTGCTCAAACACAAAGGTCAGCACGGTGCTGATAACGGCGTTGACAAGCAGCTGTACACAGCACAGATGAATGCCGTTGACCCGCGGCGAAACGCGGTCGATGATGAGGATCTGGAAAGAGAAAAATACCGCGCACAGCAAAATGACCGCGTCACTGGGAGCCACCGATAGGGAATCCGTAATGCATAAGAAATATAAGCCTAACAAGGCGATGACGGTGCCGATCCACACCGTATAGGGCGCGCGACGACGGCAGAATAATCCGAAGATGGGGACCAGCACCACGTACAGTGAGGTGATAAAGCCGGCTTTACCGGGATCGGTGTCCGCCATACCGGCCTGCTGTAGGTTGGTGGCAATGCACATCATCACGCCGCAGGCCAGTCCACCCAAAAACAGATTGTGGCGGTAGGTGCGATTTTCCCTGCGAAAAGGCGAGGGAGTTTTCCTTCTTATAATAAGGGATAATATAAAAAGAAAACCTGCCCCGATCCAAGAACGGGTAGCCGTAAAGGCAAAGGGCGGGATGGTTTCGGCGCCGACACCTTGTGCGACAAAAGCCGATCCCCAGATAATGGCGGCGATCAGCGGACAGATCACCGAACGAAGTAGGCGTTGTGCTTGTTGTTTCATGAAATTATCACCGCTGTCCAGTATAGACGAAACCGTCGAAAAACGCAAGGAATAACTTGACATCGGCGGAAAATGTGGGTATCCTAAACATACATGCGAGGAGGTGATACCGTGGATAAATATAAACGCTTGGTGTCCAATACCATGATTTTTGCCATTGGCACATTCAGTTCAAAGCTGCTGACCTTTTTTCTGACCCGCCTGTATACGGCGGTGCTGGAGCAGGCGGAGTACGGTATCACCGACCTGATCCAGCAAAGCGGTAACCTGTTGCTGCCGCTGGTCACCTTGGGCATTACCAACGCGGTGGTGCGGTTTGGCCTGGATAAGGGCGTGCGCAAAAGCGATGTGTTCACCACCGGTCTGTTGTCACTGCTGGGCGGGTTTGTTCTGTTGCTGCTGTGTTCGCCGTTGTTGGGACTCATCGAGCTGCTGTCCGGCAGAGTATGGCTGCTGTGTCTGTTCGTGCTGATGTCGTCACTGCGTTCCTTGTGTGCCCAGTTCGTGCGGGCAAGCAATCGCATCAAGCTGTTTGCCATCGACGGTATCCTCAGTACCGTGACCACCATTCTGTTCAATGTTCTGTTTTTGGTAGTGCTGGATGGGGGCGTGTTTGGTTACATTTTCTCCATCGTGTGCGCGGATGCATTGTCAGTGATATTCCTGTTCGTGGTGGCACGGTTAGATCGTTTTGTGGCGTTCCGCGGCTTGGACTTTTCCGTTTCCCGCTCCATGCTGAAATACGCGATCCCCATGATTCCCAACACCATCCTGTGGTGGATCACCAACGTGTCCGATCGGTACATCGTCACCGCCGTGTGGGGAGAAGAGTATAACGGCTTGTACGCGGCGGCGTATAAGATTCCGTCGCTGATCATGCTGGCGTCCGGCATTTTCATGGATGCATGGCAGATCTCCGCCGTAACAGAAGAGAAAGAGCGGGATAAATTTTATACCCGCGTCATGTCCATGTACAGCGTGTTCCTGTTTGCGATGGCATCGGTCATCGTGCTATTCACCCGCGTGATCCCGCACGTGCTGTTTGACCCCGCCTATTATGAGGCGTGGCGCTACATCCCGCTGTTGGTTATTTCCATGGTATTTACCTGTATGGTGAATTTCCTCGGCAGTATTTATATGGTAGAAAAGAAAAGCATGCGCTCGTTGATCACGGCGGCCATCAGCGCGGTCATCAACGTTCTGCTTAACCTGTGGTGGATTCCGCTGTACGGTGTCAACGGTGCGGCGGCGGCGACGTTGGCGTGCTATCTGGTGGTGTTTGCCATTCGTTTGGTGGATACTCGCCGTTACATCTATATCCGTTGGAATTGGATCCGATTGATCGGTTGCACGATACTCCTGCTTCTCCAGACAGCCTTGCTGCTGTGGGAGGTGCCGCTGTGGTGGCTGTGGGAGGTTCTGCTGTGCGTGGCGGTGCTTGCGTTGAGCGGAAAAGAGCTTCTCCAAAGCGTCAAAGGAATGCTCCGCCGAAAAAATTAAAAAATATCCGTTTTTTCGCAAAAAAAGCGTTGACAAATGCGAAAAGCGATGATATTATAGTAAGGCTCCCCCTAAAAAGGGCGAGCAGAGGACCTTGAAAATTAAACAATGCAAAGACAAGAGAAAACACTACCCGTTAATTAAGAGATTCACAGAATCCGGG
>JAFVQV010000100.1 GCA_017504645.1 Clostridia bacterium
CACTCAATGTACTTGACTATGACACCTATTTCACGATGACCGAGTTGTTGCTTGCGGGCGACTACACAACAGCACTTATTCGCTATGACGAGGTCCCGTTCGTGACTTTGATTTTGTGGGATTTACCTTACAATATGAAATGTGCTACACCACCGTGCTCAACATGCTGGATCTGGCGGGCATTCCTCTGCGCGCCGCCGACCGTGGCAGCGATATGCCGTTGGTGGTGGCGGGCGGTCCCTGCGCCTGTAACCCCGAGCCGTTGGCGGATTTCTTTGACCTGTTCATTTTGGGCGAGGGAGAAGAGGTCAATCTGGAGCTTATGAGCCTGTACCGCGAGCATAAGCAAAACGGCTACGATAAGCAGAAGTTTTTGCGGGCGGCGGCAGAGATCGAGGGTGTCTACGTACCCTCTCTGTATACCGTCACTTATCACGACGACGGCACCGTTGCGGCGATCACGCCGTTGGACGGCGTGCGTCCAACGGTGCGCAAGCGCATCATTCAGGATATGGACAAGGCCTATTACCCCGAATCCTTTGTGGTGCCTTTTGTAGACATCGTTCATGACCGCGCCATGACCGAGATCTTTCGCGGCTGTATCCGCGGCTGTCGATTCTGCCAGGCGGGCTTTATCTATCGTCCCGTCCGTGAAAAATCGGTGGATACCATTGATCGCCAGAGCCGGGCCCTGTGCGAAACCAGTGGGTACGAGGAGTTTTCCCTCACGTCGCTGTCCACCAGCGACTATACGAAACTGGAGGATCTGCTGACTCGCCTGCTCACCTGGGCGGAGGACAAGCATACCAATATCACCGTTCCCTCCCTGCGGGTAGACGGCTTTTCGGAAGAACTGGCAAACCGTTTGAATATTTTGCGTCGTAGCGGTCTTACCTTTGCACCGGAGGCGGGTACTCAGCGTCTGCGCGACGCCATCAACAAGAATTTGACCGAGGAGGAAATACTGGAAACCGCTCGCCGCGCGTTTGCCGGTGGCTGGACCTCGGTAAAGCTGTATTTCATGACCGGCCTGCCCACCGAAACGCTGGACGATATCGCAGGTATTGCCGTGCTGGGTCAGAAGATTGTAAATTGCTTTTATCAGAACCCCAATAAGCCCAAGGGCAAGGGAGTCAATGTGTCCATGAGCGCTTCCTGCTTTGTACCCAAACCCTTTACGCCGTTCCAATGGGAGCCTCAGGACACCATGGAACAGCTGCAGGAAAAGCAAAAGCACCTGCTGGCCAATATCACTACCCGCAAGATTTCTCTCAGCTGGCACGATGCCAAGACCTCTTACTTGGAAGCGGTGCTGGCGCGAGGCGATCGGCGGTTGGGAGCCGTGTTGGAGGAGGCATTCCGTCGCGGCTTTAACCTGGACGCGTGGTCGGAGCACTTCGACTTTGATGCGTGGATGGATATTTTCCGTCAGGTGGGGTTGGATCCCGACTTTTACGCATGCCGTCGCCGCCCGTATGACGAGGTGTTCCCGTGGGATCATCTGGACTACGGCGTTTCCAAGGACTTCCTCATCCGTGAGAATCAGCTGGCGCACCAAAGCGTGACCACGCCCAACTGCCGCCAACAATGCTCTCACTGCGGAGCCACTTGTTTCAAGGGAGGGCTGTGCGTTGAACGACGTTAAGGATTTTTGTACCGTGCGGGTAACCTTTTCCAAGACAGGGGTTGCCCGTTACATCTCGCATCTGGATCTGAACCGCACCATGATCCGCGCTCTGCGGCGGGCAGAATTGCCCATTTGGTATACGGAGGGCTTTAATAAGCACCCTTATGTCACCTTTGCCTCGCCGTTGTCGCTGGGGTATGAGGGGGAGCAGGAAACCATGGATATCCGCCTGAACGAGGACCTGCCCATGGACGAACTGGTGCGTCGCTTAGATGTGGTGATGCCGCTGGGCCTGCACATTCTTGCCGCGGCGCCCGCCGTCAAAAAGGCGGGCGAGGTGGACCGCGCTGTGTACGAACTACAGGTGGGCTGTCCCGCCGCGGTCATTCGTGACCTGCTGGCAAAGCCACAGATCATCGTGCAAAAACGCACCAAGAAAAAGACCTTGAAGGACGTGGATCTGCGACCGGTACTGGAAACCGCCAATAACGATCTGCAGGAGGGGGAGGGAGTCACGTTGTGGCGTCTCACCCTGCCGTGCAACAGTACCGAATCGGTCAACCCTTCTCTGATTGCCGAGGCCCTGCGTGCCCACACGGGGCAGGAGGAATTGCTCTTTGCGGTGCGCCGCTTGCAGGTGTTGGATACCACCGGCGCGGTATTTGCATAAATTTTTTACTTTTCCTCAAAAAACACTTGCTTTTTGTAAAAAGCCATACTATAATATATCAGTGTCTTTTGTCCGCCTCTTTGAGGTGGGGATTAATGCCATGCGCAAGCACGACATTAAAGCGGGCAGTCCTCTGTCGCAACGCGGCATGAATGTCTGAATTATGAAGGAGGAAAAATCCATGGATGCTCTGAAATTGATTGCAGCCGACAGCGTAAAAGAAAACGCCCCCGCGTTTGAGATCGGTGATACCGTCCGCGTGGATGTGAAGATCCGTGAAGGCGATCGCGAGCGTATTCAGGCTTTCGAAGGCACCGTCATTGCCAAAAAAGGCAGCGGTGTGGCCGAGACCTTTACCGTTCGCCGTGTTTCCTACGGTGTTGGCGTGGAACGTGTGTTCCCGTTGCATTCTCCCAACGTAGCCGCTGTGAAAGTGGTTCGCTACGGTAAGGTTCGCAGAAGCAAGCTGTACTATCTGCGTGACCGCGTGGGTAAGTCTGCCAAGGTCAAGGAACTCATCAAATAATCAAAATACGGCGAAAAAAAGGGAGAAAACCATTGGATTTTCTCCCTTTTTGTTATATACTGTAAGGTGATATGAGCAAGGTGGGAGGTGGTTATATGTTTCGCAGACACACGGTGCGTCACGGCAAAGGCAGGCACGCGGCTGCAGCGTGGCAGAACTCGGCAAGCCAATGGCTGCACGAGAGTGTTGCCGTAGTAAGCGCGGCGGTGCTTCTTACGCTGTCGCTGTCGCTGTTTTGGCGTCCTGTGGTGGTGCAGGGGGAATCCATGCTCCCCACGCTGGTGAACAATGACCGCCTGATTTTATATTGTTTTCATTATTCTCCTGAGCGGGGCGACATCGTGGTCATCCGCCGCGAAAATGATGAGCCGCTCATCAAACGAGTCATCGGTGTGGCGGGCGATACCGTGCACATCTATGAGCAGCGGGTATATCTCAACGGAGAACTGCTGGAGGAGCCGTATCTGGCCGATGCCATTACGCCGTCCATGCAGTTTGAACGAGCCACCGTTGTGCCGGAGGGCCACATTTTTGTCATGGGTGACAATCGCACCAATTCTCACGATAGCCGCCATGCGGATATCGGCATGGTAAGTACGGAAGCGGTGGTGGGTAAAGTGGTGTTCCGCATGGATCCCTTTACCGGCTTGGAGGAGAAGTAATATGCAGCAATCCATTCAGTGGTTCCCCGGACATATGACCCGTACCAAGCGCAAGATCACCCAGCTGCTGCCTCTCATCGACATTGTAGTGGAGGTTATTGACGCGCGCATCCCTCAAAGCAGTCGCAACCCCGATCTGGATCAGCTGCTGGGCGGTAAGCCGCGGCTGCTGGTGCTGAACAAGGTGGATATTGCGGATGAAAACGCCACCGAGGCGTGGCTTGCCTATTACCGCAAGCATAACCTTCCCGCTATGACGCTGGACTGCAAGACCGGCAAGGGCATTAACCGACTGGTTCCGCTTATGCGGGAGGTATTGCGGGATAAGATCGCCGCATGGAGCCAAAAGGGCATGGAGGGTCGTCCCGTTCGCGCCATGGTGGCGGGCATTCCCAATTCCGGAAAATCCTCCCTTATCAATCGGCTGAATAAAGGTGGAAAAGCCAAGGTGGAGGATCGCCCCGGCGTCACCCGCGATCAGCAATGGTTTGTGGTGGAGGGCGGTGCTCAACTGCTGGACACGCCCGGTGTGCTGTGGCCCAAATTTGAGGATCAGACGGTGGCGGCGCGGCTGGCGTTTACCGGCGCGATCCGCGACGAGATCTTGGATAAAGAAGAACTGGCATTTGAATTGATGAAGGTGCTGGCGGCCGACTACGAACCCCTGCTGCGGCAGCGGTACAAGCTGGACGGCACCCTGCCCGATGACCCGTGGGAGCTGTTGCAACTGATCGGTAAAAAACGGGGGATGCTCATTTCCGGCGGCGAGGTGGATACCTTGCGCGCGTCGGTCATGCTGCTGGACGAATATCGCGGCGGAAAATTGGGCCGCATTACCTTGGAGCTTCCCCCGAAATAGAAAGGATCGAATTACATGGAAGAAAAAACGCCCGCTTTGGGTGCCAAAACAAAAGAGCGGTGCGCCCTGCTGTACGAGTGGACAGAGGCGATTACCATTGCCTTTGCGGTGGTGGTGCTGATCTTTGCGTTTGTGTGCCGCTTGATCAGTGTGGACGGCACCTCCATGATGGATACGCTGTACGATGAGGAACGGTTGCTTTTATCCCGCTTGCCCTATACCCCCGACTACGGGGATATTATGGTTATCCATCTGGAGGGGCGGGACGAGCCGCTCATCAAACGTATTATTGCCTTGGAAGGCGATACGGTACAGGTGAACGCCGAAACGGGGGAGGTATACCGCAACGGCATCTTGCTGGAGGAATCGTATATTCATGTGCCCACCGCGGTGGAGCAGATGCGAGGCGTGGTTACCGTGCCTGAGGGCGAAGTATTTGTAATGGGTGATAACCGTTCTTCAGGTCATTCGCTGGACAGCCGTTCCTTTGGCTGCATACCGGAAAGTGATATTATGGGGAAAGCGGTATTCCGCCTGTTCCCGCTGGAGCGTTTCGGAGGTATTTATGACAAATCGTGAATACGATGAGCTGTTGCGCCGTGAGGAAGGCATCGCGCTGTTGTGCGGTGTAGACGAAGCGGGCCGCGGCCCGTTGGCAGGTCCCGTTTTTGCGGCGGCGGTGATCTTTCGCCCCGGTGAAACTCCTCAGGGACTGGATGACTCCAAAAAACTGTCGGAAAAGAAACGGGACGCCCTGTTTGATGTGATTTGCAACTCGGCACTGACCTATGGCATTGCCTCTGCGTCGGTGGAGGAGATCGAGGAACTGAACATTTTGCAGGCCACCTTTCTCGCCATGCGGCGTGCAGTGGATATGCTGTCGGTGACGCCGGATCGGATCCTGATCGATGGCAATCGCGTACCGCCCGAACTGTCCGCAACCGGGCGATATCTGATTAAAGGCGACTCCCTGTCCGCCTCTATCGGGGCAGCGTCCATTTTGGCGAAGGTCAGCCGTGACCGCTACATGCTGGAGATGGACGCTCGTTATCCCCAGTACGCCTTTGCCAAGCACAAGGGATATGGTACGGCACTGCATTATGAACGATTGGCGCAGTATGGGCTGTCGCCGATCCATCGCCCCAGCTTTTTGAAGAAGATACTGTGATCGGAGAGAAAGGCTATGGCAAGGATCTCTAAAGGGGCGGCCGGCGAGGTGCTGGCTGCCCGTTTTTTACGTGAAGCAGGGTACACGCTGCTGTGTGCCAACTATCGCTGTCGCTTCGGTGAAATTGACATAATCGCTACTGACGACGAGTATATTGCCTTCGTAGAAGTCAAGACCCGCGCTCAGGATGCACGGTATGCTCCGCGTGAAGCGGTAACGGCACAAAAGCAAGAGCGTATCCGCAAAACGGCATTGCTGTTTTTACAGGAGCATCCCACGGACTTACAACCCCGCTTTGATGTGATCGAGGTCATCACCGATCCGCACAAGGCGGTGGGGGCACTGCGGGTAGAACATCTGCCAAACGCTTTTTAAAAGTGAGGGATACTCGTGCGCCTGTTTGACCTGCATTGCGACACCTTATATGAATGTGAAAAGCAGAACGTATCGCTGGAACGTAACTCCCTGCATCTTGATCTGATACGGGGCGAACAATACGCCGCCTGGTGTCAGGTGTTTGCGGTGTGGATGCCGGATACCCTGCGAGGGGAAGCGGCTTTTGACCGCTGCTGTCAGGTGTTGCGCTTTGCCCGCGCGCAGGCTCAGCAATATTCGCACCGTCTGCGACTGGTTGATACCGCTGAAGAGCTGTCTACGGCGGTACAAGGCGGCCTCTGCGGAGGAATTCTTGCCGTGGAGGGCGGCTCAGCACTGGCGGGACGGCTGGAGGCTGTTGCCGCTTTACGTGCCTTAGGCGTGCGCGTGCTGACCCTTACCTGGAACGGTGAGAATGAGTGGGGTTACGGCTGTGGCTGTCACAGCACGGAGGGCTTGAAACCTTTTGGAAAGCGGGCAGTGGCAGAACTGGAACGGCAAGGGATACTGCCCGATGTTTCGCATTTGAACGAGGCAGGCTTTTGGGATGTGGCAGATGCCGTAAGCGGACCGTTTATGGCCAGTCATTCGGTACTGCGTGCCGTACACGATCATCCCCGCAACCTGACCGATGCCCAGTTTGCCGAGATTTGCCGCCGCGGCGGATTGGTCGGGCTTAATTTGTGTGAAGCACAGCTGGGCGAGCAAACGATGGACCGATGGTACCGCCATTTGGAGCACGGATTGTCGCTGGGTGGTGAACACACGATCGCTGTGGGCGGTGATCTGGACGGCACCGATCTGCCTGCCGCATGGAGCGGCATCGCCTTTGCGGAAAAATTGGCGGCATATCTTGCACAAAAAGGGTACTCCGATGAGCTTTTAGACCGTATTTTCTTCCAAAATGCCTTCAAATTCTTTCAGGCGACTTTACAACGGAGTCAAGATACTTTATAATAGATTAGATGTTCAAATAAAGGTGAGGTTAGTATCATGATGTACAACAGTACGCGGGACCGTTCCGTACAGGTCAGCGCCGCACAGGCCATTGCCGCCGGTATTTCCACCGAGGGTGGTCTGTTCGTGCCCAGTCAGCTGCCACGCTTAACAGCGGCGGATATCGAGGCACTGGTTTCCATGACTTATGTGGAACGGGCAACGGCAGTGCTGTCCCGCTTTTTAACGGATTTTACAGAGGACGAGGTGCGGGACTGTGCTACGTCTGCCTACACGGTAGAACGGTTCGGCTCCGAAGAGCCTGCCCCTCTGCATACATTGGAGGATGGTGTCTACATTCAGGAACTGTGGCACGGACCGACCTGCGCGTTTAAGGATATGGCACTGCAGATTTTGCCTCATCTCATGCGCGTATCCGCGGCCAAAACCGCCGATGGGAAAGAGATCGTCATTCTGGTCGCTACCTCCGGCGATACGGGAAAAGCCGCGTTGGAGGGCTTTCGCGATGCGCCTCATACCCGCATTTTGGTGTTCTATCCCGAGGAGGGCGTCAGCCCTATGCAAAAGCTGCAAATGACTACCCAAGAGGGCGGTAATGTGGGCGTGTGCGCCATTCGCGGCAACTTTGACGATGCCCAGTCAGGAGTAAAAGCTATCTTTACCGATCCTGCTGTACGGGAACGGCTGGCGTCACAGGGGATGCAGTTCTCCTCCGCCAACTCCATTAACTGGGGGCGGCTGGTACCGCAGATCGTGTACTACATTTCCGCTTACTGTGATCTGCTGAAAAACGGCACCATCTCTATGGGAGAGGCGATCAACATCGCCGTTCCCACCGGTAACTTTGGCAACATTTTGGCGGCGTATTACGCTCGCGAAATGGGCTTGCCCGTAGCACGGCTGATCTGCGCCTCCAACTGCAACAATGTGCTGACGGATTTCCTGTCCACCGGCACCTACGATCGCAACCGTGATTTCCACACCACTATTTCTCCGTCCATGGACATTCTCATCTCGTCCAACCTGGAACGGCTGCTGTATCATCTGTCCGACGGCAATGATAAGGAAGTCGCCGACCTGATGGCTCAGCTGTCCGAAAAGGGCTGCTACACGGTCAGTGACGCTGTGCGGGAGAAAGTCAGCGCCTTGTTTGCTTCCGGCTGGTGTGATGACGAGCAGACCATGGCGGTCATTCGTGAGGTGTATGACACTCATGGGTATTTGTGCGATACGCACACCGCGGTGGCGGTAGGTGTGTACCGTCAATATCGGGAACAGACCGGCGATACCACACCGGTGGTCATCGCTTCCACCGCTAACCCCTATAAATTCTCTGCCAGTGTGCTGCGCGCCTTGGACGATACGGTGACCTGTGCCGACGAGTTTGCTCGTGTGGATATGCTGCATGAGCGTACCGGCTGTCCCGTTCCTACGCCGCTGGCTTCTCTGAAAGACAAAACGCCCCGCTTTACCGGTTGCTGTGACCGCGATACCATGGAGCAGGCCGTGTACGATCTGCTGGGTGTGCGGTGAGAGGACGGTGAGTGAATGGCACTCTACGCCATTGCCGACACGCATCTGTCACTAAGCACCCATAAGCCCATGGATATTTTCCGCGGCTGGACCGATCATATGGAACGGCTGGAGGCTAACTGGCGCAGACTGGTGGCACCCGAAGATACCGTGGTAATCGCCGGTGATATTTCGTGGGGAATGTCGCTGTCGGAAGCGTTAGCGGATTTCGCCTTTCTGCACGACCTGCCGGGACGCAAACTGATCTTTAAAGGTAACCACGATTATTGGTGGTGTACCCGCCGCAAAATGGATGCCTTCTTGGCGGATAACGGGCTGGACACCCTCACCATCGTGCACAACGACGCGGTGACAGTAGACGAAAGGTACGCGGTGTGCGGCAGTCGCGGCTGGTTTTACGACGAATCCGAGCCGGACAACGCCAAAATATTAGCGCGGGAAGCGGGTCGCCTATCCGCCTCCATTGCCGCCGCTAAGCAAACGGGCTTGACGCCGGTAGTATTCCTGCATTACCCTCCCATTTTTGATGGGCGAGAGTGTGAGGAACTGCTGGAGGTACTGCATCGGGAGGGTATTGATCGCTGTTATTACGGTCATGTTCACGGTGCGGGGATCCGTCAGGCGTTCCAAGGAGAACGGGACGGAATTACTTTTCACCTCATTTCCTGCGATGCGTTGTCGTTTTGTCCCGTATATATTCCGTAATTTTTTCAAAAAGCCCCCAAAAATACAAAATAATGGTAGAAATTTACCGTAAGGTATGGTATAATGATTCGAATTTTAATCAGGATTTAAAATTTTAGGAGGAAACATCATGGCATTAAAAAGTGCAAACAAGGTCGATACCAACCGTGTCGAGCTGGAAATCGAAGTAGGTGCCGAGGAATTTGAAAAGGCAGTCAGCGCCGCGTATAAGAAGAACGTGGGCAAGATCAACGTTCCCGGCTTCCGTAAGGGCAAGGCTCCCCGTGCGATCATCGAGAAGATCTACGGCACCGGCGTGTTCTATGAGGACGCGGTGAATGAGATCTATCCCACCGCGTTGGAAGCAGCTATTGACGAGTCCGGCTACGAGTACGTGGAAGATAAAATTGATTTCGATGTCACGTCCGTGGGTGCCGACGGCCTGAAATTCAAGGCTACCATCACGGTGCAGCCCGAGATCGAACTTACCGAGTACAAAGGCCTGAAAGCGGCGAAGAAAGCTGTCTCCGTCAAAGAGGCGGACATCACGGCGGAATTGGCCAAGATGCAGGATCGCAACTCCCGTCTGGTAACGGTGGAGGATCGTGCCGCTGAGAATGGTGACACGGTAGTGTTTGATTTCGACGGTTATGTGGACGAGGTAGCCTTTGAGGGCGGCAAGTCCGAGAACTTCTCGCTGGTACTGGGCTCCGGTCAGTTCATCCCCGGCTTTGAGGATCAGATCGTGGGTAAAAAGCCCGGCGAAGAGTTCGACGTTAACGTCACCTTCCCCGAAGAGTACCATGCCACCGAGCTGGCGGGTAAGCCGGCTGTGTTCAAGTGCAAGTTGCACGAGGTCAAGACCAAGGAACTGCCTGAGCTGAACGACGATTTCGCCAAAGATTGCAGCGAGTTCGATACTCTGGACGAGCTGA
>JAFVQV010000101.1 GCA_017504645.1 Clostridia bacterium
GATCTGCATATTGTCGTGGATGCCGGCAATGGCGCCGGTGGGTTCTATGCCTCTGAGGTGCTGGAGCCATTGGGCGCGGATGTCAGCGGCAGCCAATTCTTAGAGCCGGACGGTCGGTTCCCCAACCACATTCCCAACCCTGAAAATCCCCAGGCGATGGCCTCCATCTGCCAAGCGGTACTGGCATCCAAAGCGGATTTGGGTGTGATTTTTGACACCGATGTGGACCGTGCAGGTTGCGTGGGTGCCGATGGTCGTGAGATCAACCGCAATCGGTTGGTGGCGCTGGCGGCAGCGATTGCTCTGGAAGGGAATGAAGGCGGTACCATCGTGACCGATTCTATCACCTCCACTGGCCTTAAGTATTTCATCGAAGAAGTGCTGGGCGGTGTACATTGCCGCTTTAAGCGGGGTTACAAAAATGTGATCAACGAATCCCTGCGGCTCAATGTGCAAGGGGTTAACTCTCCTTTGGCTATCGAAACATCCGGGCATGCAGCTTTACGGGAGAACTATTTCCTCGATGACGGCGCCTATTTGGTGACGAAGATCATCATTAAGGCTGTGAATCTGCGTCGTGAGGGTAAAAGTCTTGAGGATCTGATCGCGGCGCTGCCTGAGCCGGCTGAAAGTCAAGAACTGAGGTATGCCATCACTGAACCGCAGTTTAAAGAATATGGTTTACAGGTGCTTGCCGACCTGGAGGCGTATGCCAACGCGCATGGTTGGGCGGTGGCAGATGACAGCCGCGAGGGTGTACGAGTGTCTTTCGATAAAGAGCATGGTGACGGATGGTTTTTACTGCGACTCAGTGTTCACGATCCGGTCATGCCGCTGAATGTGGAAAGTAATATCGAGGGCGGTTGTGCGGTCATTTTGGCACAATTGGAGCCCTTTATACGGCATCAAACCGCTTTAAAGAAAAAATAAAGGAGCCAAAACATGGATTGGACAGAAGTACAGATCCGTATTCCCACGGCAGATACCGATCGTGCCGCCGCCATTGCCAATATGGTGGTGCCGTACGGTATTTATATTGAGGATTACAGCGATCTGGAACAGGGTGCACGGGAAATCGCGCACATCGACCTGATCGACGAGGAACTGTTAAAGCGGGATCGTACGTATTCCTGTATTCATATTTACATCAGTCCGGAAGAGAATCCGGCTGAAGCGGTGTTGTTTTTACAAGAGCGCTTTGCCGCTGAGGGGATTTTTGCCCAGGTGTTGACCGATACGGTTTCGGAGCAGGATTGGGCGAATAACTGGAAAAAGTATTTCAAGCCGCTGCCGGTGGGAAAGAAGTTGCTGATCCGCCCCACCTGGGAGACGGTGGAAAACACCGAGGGAAGAGCTGTTTTATCCATTGATCCCGGTATGGCGTTCGGTACGGGTGGGCACGATACGACTCGTATGGTGCTGGAGGCCATTGAGGGGCAGATTACGGCCGAAACGGATGTGCTGGATGTGGGATGTGGCAGTGGAATTTTGTCTATTGCTGCGTTGCTCCTGGGTGCCCGTTCCGCTGTGGGCGTGGACATCGACGCGCTGGCGGTGAAAATGGCGGTGGAAAACGGAGAACTCAACGGGTTTGTACCGCCCCGCTATGTGATGCGGCAGGGCGATTTGGTGGAACAGATAAAGGGGCAATTTGATCTGGTGGTCGCCAACATTGTGGCGGATGCCATCATTGCCCTTTCCAAAAATATTCCCGCATTTCTGAAGCCCAACGGTGCCTATATCGTATCTGGTATTATCGATACGCGGGAAACGGAAGTGGTAAACGCACTGACTGCCTGCGGGTTTGTTATTCGTCAGCGGCACGAACATGGTGGATGGCTGTGCTTTGTGTGCGGAAAGGAATAATGCTATGCCACGCTTTTTTGTACAACCGATTTCCGACGATCACGCTTGTGTGACCGGTCAGGATGCTCATCACATTGCCCGCGTACTGCGTATGCGGGAGGGGGAGGGTCTTACCTTGTGTGATGGCATGGGGACGGATTATCGGTGCGAAATTGAGACCATAGCCGACGGGGAAGTGGGTGTAAAGGTGTTGGAGCGTACATCCACCGAAAGTGAACCGTCGGTGCGGGTAACCTTGTATCAAGGTCTACCCAAAAGTGAAAAGATGGATTGGATCATCCAAAAATGTGTGGAGATTGGCGTGGCACGGGTGGTTCCCGTGGCGATGGCGCGCAGTATCGTTCGTCTAAAACCGGATGAAGGAACTAAAAAACAGGCACGCTGGCAGAAAATCGCCGCCGAGGCGGCTTGCCAAAGCGGGCGCGGCTGTATCCCGCGGGTGGATGCTCCCGTATCACTGAAACAGGTGATCGCACAATTGGAAGATACGCCTGCCATCGTCTTTTATGAGGGCGGTGGGAAGCCGTTGGCGCAATTGGTAAATGCTGATATGACCGAACTGTCCATTTTTATCGGTCCCGAGGGCGGTTTTGATGTCGGAGAGATCGAAATGTTGCAGGAGAGCGGTGTTCAGATCGCCACACTGGGTAAACGAATTCTGCGCTGTGAGACCGCACCCATGGTGGCCATGGCAGTCATTATGCAATTAACGGAAAATATGAATTAGTCTTGCAATACGGCGGGAATACCGTTATAATAGTAGGGAACACTGGAAGCAGAAAGGAAGATCAAATTATGATTACAAAACAGACTTTGATCGGGGATATTCTCGATATGGACAGAACCACTGCCCCTTATTTTTTGGAAATGGGCATGCACTGCCTGGGTTGTCCGTCCGCTCGCGGTGAAACGCTGGAGCAGGCTTGTGCCGTACACGGTGTGGATGCGGATGCGCTGGTGGCTAAGATCAACGCACACCTGAGCAAGTAAGTGGGTAAAGGCTGTCAGCGTTCCGATGGACATTGTCGGGGCTGACAGTTTTTTTGTGGGAGAAAGCTATGTTGGATCTTCGTTTACAAGCGGTGGCGTCCTTTGTGCGGCAGGGGAGTCGCTTGGCGGATATCGGCACGGATCACGCACGCCTGCC
>JAFVQV010000102.1 GCA_017504645.1 Clostridia bacterium
ATGATGTGTGCCCACTGCCAAAAGCGGGTGGAGGATGCCATCCTTGCTACCGGTGCCACCGTCGTCGTAGACTTGGCAGCCAAAACCGCCACCGTGACCGGTGATGTGACCGCGGATGCCGTCAAGGCAGCGGTGGAAAATGCGGGTTATACCGTCGCCGATGTGACCGTGACCCCGTAAAACAACCAAATACACCAAAATAAAACGCAAAAAATCGAACATTCGTTCGATTTTTTGCGTTTTTCCCTTGCTTTTCCTGAAAAAGGGGTGTATAATGAAGCCATTGATTGAGAAGAAAAGAGGATGAACGGCGTGGCAGATATGAAAAAACGGACCCCCGAAAAAGAGGTACCTACCGATAAGCAAAAGGCCTTGCAGGCAGCCCTGTCGCAAATTGAGAAATCTTACGGCAAGGGCGCGGTCATGCGTCTGGGTGAAAATACCGGTATGAACGTGGAGGTCATCCCCACCGGTTCGCTGACGCTGGATCTGGCGCTGGGCGTGGGCGGTCTGCCGCGCGGCCGTATCGTGGAAATTTACGGGCCGGAGGCGTCGGGTAAAACCACGCTGGCTCTGCACGCCGTTGCTGAGGCGCAAAAGGCGGGAGGCGAAGCCGCGTTTATTGATGTGGAGCACGCACTGGATCCCGTGTATGCCCGTGCCTTGGGCGTAGACGTGGATTCTCTGCTGGTATCCCAGCCCGATACCGGTGAACAAGCACTGGAGATCGCCGAAGCGCTGATCCGTTCCGGCGCGCTGGACATCGTGGTTATTGACTCGGTAGCGGCTTTGGTTCCCCGTCAGGAGATCGAGGGCGAGATGGGCGATGCCCACGTAGGTCTGCAGGCTCGCCTGATGTCTCAGGCGATGCGCAAGCTGGCGGGTACCGTGGGTAAAACCGGCTGTGTGGCGGTGTTTATCAACCAGTTGCGCCTCAAGGTGGGTGTGGTGTACGGTAACCCCGAAGTCACTGCCGGCGGTAATGCGCTGAAATATTACGCTTCCGTTCGCTTGGACGTGCGCCGTACCGAAACGCTGAAGGTAAGCGGTGAACCGGTGGGCTCCCACACTCGTGTCCGCGTGGTGAAAAACAAAGTGGCTCCTCCGTTCCGTGAGGCGGAATTTGATATGTTCTACGGCAAGGGTATTTCCCGCGAGGGCGAATTGCTGGATCTGGCGATCAAATTTGATATTATTCAGAAATCCGGCTCCTGGTTCTCTTATAAGGAGAGCCGCTTAGGGCAAGGTCGCGACAACACCAAGGATTACCTGAAAGCCAATCCCGACCTGCAAAAAGAAGTAGAGGAGCTGGTGATGCAGGCTATCGTCGGTGAAAAGGAGACGGCTCTGCCCGTTTCTGCCGCCGCTCCGGTGGAGATCCCCCTGGAATCCGCCGTGCAGTATACGGCCAACACCGCCCGTGCCAAGATCGACATTGTGGTGGATGACGAATGAGGATCGTCGAAGTGCGCCCCCGCCGTAAGCACTATGTAGCGGTGCTGACCGACGACGGCGGCGAGATGCTGGTAGATAAACGCACATGGGAGGAGTCCCCCTACGGGGTGGGCTCCTCTTTGTCCGTGGAGCAGTTGGAAGATTTGTATCAGCGTTCCGAGCGCGATCGTGCCCGCGAAAAGGCCGTATTTTTGTTGTCCCGTCGGGACTATTCCCGCCATGAACTGGAACAAAAACTGTGCCGTGAGGGTGGGCGATTTCAGGCAGATCGCCGCGAATATGCCGCCGAAGCCGCTGCCCGCATGGAAGAACTGGGCTATGTGAACGATGAGGCATATGCTCAGCGACTGGCACGGCAGTATCAGTGCGAGCGCCTGTATCCCCGCCGCCGCGCGGTGGAAAAGCTGTGCGAAAAGGGCGTGGATCGTGCCACCGCGCAGCAAGCGGTGGCACAGCTGGACTGCGAGGATGCGCAACTGGCACTTGAATTTCTCCATAAGAAACGGTATAATATTCCTCAAAGTGATGAAGAAGCGCAAAAGCTGATGGCCGCGCTTTCGCGGTACGGTTTTGCGTACGAGGACATCCGCCGCGCCATATATGCGTGGCAGGAAGAGGAAAACCATGGGAATTAAAGTGGGAATGGTGTCGCTGGGTTGCCCTAAAAACCAGATGGACGCCGAATTGATGCTGGCAAAGCTGCGGGATGCAGGCATGACCATCACCGCCGAAAGCGGATTGGCTGAAGTGGTCATTGTCAACACCTGCGGCTTTATCAACGATGCCAAGCAAGAAGCCATCGAAAACATTTTGGAATTCGGCAAGCTGAAGGACGAGGGTCGGGTCAAAAAGATCATCGTCACCGGTTGCCTGGCGCAGCGATACGGCGAAGAACTGTGCCGCGAAATGCCCGAATGTGATGCGGTGTTGGGCTTGGGCGCCAACGGCGATATTGTGGAGACGGTGAACGCCGTGATGGCAGGGGAGACGGTACACTGTTTCCCGCCGCTGACGCAGTGGTCATTGGACGGCGACCGCTTGCAGACCACGCCGGACTTTTTCGCCTACCTGCGGGTGGGTGACGGGTGCGATAACTGCTGTACCTACTGTGCCATTCCGCACATTCGCGGTGGGCTGCGCAGTCGCGATATGGATACCCTTGTTGCCGAGGCGCGGCAATTGGCGGCCAACGGCGTGCGGGAATTGGTGCTGGTAGCACAGGACACCACGTTGTATGGCTCAGATGTGGCAGGCCGTTCCCTGCTGCCCGAGCTGCTTGACCGCCTGTGTACCATTGAAGACCTGCACTGGATCCGCTTGCTGTACTGCTATCCGGAACATATTACCGAGGAATTGCTGGACACCATTGCCCGTCAGGACAAGGTCGTCAAATACATGGACATCCCGATCCAGCATGCCAGCGGCAAAGTGCTGCGCGCTATGAACCGTCCGGGAGACCGTCAGACGCTGACAGAGCTGTTTGCCCGCATCCGTGAGCGCATTCCCGACATGGTGCTGCGCACCACGGTAATGGTAGGTTTCCCAGGCGAGACCGACAAGGATTTCACCGAATTGTGCGAATTCTTGAAAGAAACCCGCTTTGAACGGTTGGGCTGCTTCGCCTTTTCTCCCGAGGAGGGAACGGTGGCGGCAGACCTGCCCGATCAGGTTCCCGAAAAGGTGAAACAACGCCGCCGCGACATCGTTATGCAGGCGCAGGAGCGGGTAGCGGACGAGTATAATCAGGCGCAAGTGGGCAAGACCGTGGAGGTGCTGGTGGAATCCTTTGACCGCTATGCGGAATGTTGGTTCGGCCGTACCCGCGGCGATGCGCCCGACATTGATACCAAGGTATTCTTTACCACTAAAACACGGGTCGTGCCCGGTGATTTCGTGCAAGTGAAGATCACCGACTGCATGGACTGGGATCTGCTGGGGGAACGAGTATGAATCTGCCGAATAAATTAACGGTCATCCGCATTATTTTAGCACCGCTGTTTATGCTGCTGGCACTGTGGGAGTTTCCGTTCCACTACGCGGTGGCACTGGTGGTGTTCATTGCCGCGGCTTTAACGGATATGTTTGACGGCAAGATCGCCCGTGCCCGCGGCCTGATCACCAATTTCGGTAAATTCTTGGACCCGTTGGCGGATAAAATGCTGACGACCGCCGCTTTTTTGGTATTTCTCGCCATTAAACAGATGGATGTGTGGGCGCTGATGATCGTGCTCACCCGTGAATTCATGGTGACCTCAGTGCGCCTTATCGCCGCCAAGGACGGCAAGGTAATCGCCGCCAGTATGTGGGGTAAAACCAAGACGGTAGCGCAGTTTATCGCCATCATTTACATGCTGACTGCACTGGAATTTTCCACGTGGCAGCACAGCCTGTTGGCAGGCTTCCACCTGCCGGACGGGGTGTTCTCCATCCCGCTGTTGGTGGGACAGGCGTTTATCTGGATCTCGGTGGTGCTGACTGCCATTGCGGGTGCCGAATACGTGTGGCTCAACCGCGAATACTTTGTAAACGACAAATAAAAAGGGTGATCGTTTTGAAAAACCCCCTTCGCTTTTCCATCGTTGTCGCGGTGTTACTCCTGCTTGGCGGGGGATTGTTTTTCGTGCTTTCGTCTCCGCAATTTCAGGCTGTAGATACCGATCAAGTGGCGTCTGTTACGGTATGGAATCACGAAAACGACCGTCAACTGAGTGCGGAGGAGGTCACCGCCGTCATCGAGGCATATAATGCTGCGATATACGGCGGCAAGGCCACGGGCGAGGGTGGTACTCCCGATTTCGGTGCTCGCATCCTGCTGAAAAACGGCTATACGATTTTGGTCAATGATTTTTCGGGGAAATCAGAAGTGTTTACAAACGATCTGTTTGGCCGTGGGTTTTACCTCGAAAGCGCCGAATTGTACGGTGTCGTTGAAGAATTGGCAAAGAAACAGTAGACTTTTTCAAAAATCCTGCTATAATGATACTAAACTGCAACGAACGGGAGAAGTACCCGACCCCTACCGCACCAGAGAGAACGCGTCATCGGCTGAAAGCGTGTTCGGCGGCAGATCGGCGAAATGCACCCGCGAGCAGGCAGGGGGAAGTCATAGTATCCCTGTCCGGCCATCCACCGTTATCGGAGCTTGAGTGAAACACGAAGTGGAACCGTGCTATGCACCTTCGTCGCCGTTGGGCGATGAGGGTGTTTTCTTTTTCTGAAAGGGGAATTTGTGATGTTTGACCGTATGCGGGAGGACATTGCCGTGATCCGTGAGCGAGATCCGGCAGCGCGTTCGGCGCTGGAGATCATGCTGCTGTACAACGGCTATAAGGCGGTGCGCTCCCACCGCAAGGCCTATTGGTGCTATCACCATCACCTGAAATTTTTGGCGCGCTATATTTCCCAACGCTGTGTGCGCCGTACCGGCATTGAAATTCATCCTGCCGCCACCATCGGTCGTCGCCTGTTTATCGATCACGGTACCGGTGTGGTCATCGGTGAGACCACGGTCATCGGCGACGATTGCACCATTTATCAAGGTGTAACGCTGGGCGGAACGGGTAAAGATAAGGGTAAGCGCCATCCCACACTGGGCAATCATGTGATGGTAGGCGCCGGCGCCAAGGTGCTGGGCCCCATCACCATCAGTGATAACGTGCGCATCGCTGCCGGCGCGGTGGTGCTACAGGATATTCCCGCCGATTCCACCGCCGTGGGCGTGCCTGCTCGCGTGGTGCGCCGCAAAGGCGAAAAAGTGGTGGAGCTGGATCAGGTGCACGTGCCCGACCCCGTAGCGCAGGAGCTGAAGCGTCTCGAAAAGCAGATAAACGAACTGAAAGCAAAAGTGGAGGAACTTTCATGAAGATCTACAATACCTTGGCCCGTGAAAAACAAGAGCTTATCCCGTTAGAGGAGGGGGTCGTGCGCATTTATGCCTGCGGTCCCACTGTGTACAACTACATTCACATCGGCAATGCCCGTCCTTTGTGCGTGTTTGACGTGTTGCGCCGCTATTTGGAATGGCGGGGCTACGAGGTACGGTTTGTGCAGAACTTTACCGACATTGACGATAAGATCATTCGCCGCGCCAATGAGGAGGGCGTGACGTATGATGTGATTGCCGAGCGGTATATCGAGGAATTCCGTACCGACGCGGCGGGATTGGGCGTGCGAGAGGCTACCGTGCATCCCCGCGCCACCGAAAATATGAACGAGATCATTGACATCGTGCGCACCTTGGAGGAAAAGGGCTATGCCTATCGTGCGGATAACGGCGACGTGTATTTCCGTACCCGCCGTGACGCCCATTACGGCAAGCTGTCCCATCAGCCCATTGACGATCTGGAATCCGGTGCTCGCATCGGCGTGGGAGAACAGAAAGAGGACGCACTGGATTTTGCTTTGTGGAAAGCCGCGAAGCCCGGCGAGCCCTCCTGGCCGTCCCCGTGGAGCGAGGGTCGTCCCGGCTGGCACATTGAGTGCTCCGCCATGGTGCGCCGCTATTTGGGTAAGACCATTGACATTCACTGCGGCGGACAGGATCTGATCTTCCCCCATCACGAAAACGAAGTGGCACAAAGCGAATGCTGTAACGACGCCACCTTTGCCCGTTATTGGATGCACAACGGTTACATCAACGTGGATAATAAAAAAATGTCCAAATCCCTGGGCAACTTCTTTACCGTGCGCGATGTAGCGCAGCAGTACGGGTACGAGCCCATTCGCTACTTCCTCATTTCCTCGTCCTACCGCAGCCCCATCAATTACAACGCCGAGATCATCGAGCAGGGCAAGGCGGCGCTGGATCGGTTGTACAATTGCCGAAACGGCTTGGAATTTGCGCTAAAAAATGCGCCCGACGGAGAAGCGGATGCCGCGGTGACGACATTCTGTGAAGCCCGTCGTCAGCAGTTCATTGTTGCCATGGACGACGATTTGAACACCGCTGATGCCATTGCCGCACTATTTGAGTTGGCAAAGGATTGCAACTTGATGGCAGCGGGTGCGCCCACCAAGGGAAGCTGTGAGCTGGCGCTGAGCACCTTTAACGAGCTGGCAGATGTGCTGGGCTTACTGTACAGCCGCGCGGCCGAGGGAGACGACGATGCGGAGATCGAGGCGCTGATTGCCGCCCGTACACAGGCTCGTGCCGCTAAGAACTGGGCGGAATCCGACCGCATCCGCGACGAACTGAAAGCCCGCGGCGTCGTGGTAGAGGATACGCCTCAAGGCGTGAAATGGCATCGCGCATAATTTGAAGTGACACGGACATCCTATTCCCGAAAGAACAGCGGGAAAGGGTGGCACTATGTTTACAAGACCGGAATCCATCACCATGCAGTTGGGCGGTATCGGCGATGCCGACGCCCGCCGCCGTGCCGAGCAGGTACTGCGGCAGACCAAGGGGGTGCGCTCTGCCACGGTGGATGAGCATGCGGTTGCCGCGGTGACCTACCGTGCCGATCAGACCACGGTGGATGCCATCGCCGGCAACCTTGCCGCTGCCGGATATTCCATTATTTAGTCAGTTAATACGGTTTTAGGAAAAGAGAACGGTGCTTTTACCGTTCTCTTTTTCATATACTTTTTTATATTTTTTAAAAATTTTAAAAAATCATAAAATTACTATTTACAATCATGTGACCGTATGTTATAATCAAAACAAGCAAACAAGGAGGTGGCAGGATGGCGACCACACTTCCGGGGACGACCATTGAGGTTTCCGGTATAACCAAAGGTGTTTCAAGAAGCTTGTTTGACGGGATGTTTGCTGCCGGCGGTATTACGCTGGCTCAGGTGTCGGTCATGACGGGATTGGAGCCGTATTTGATTCAGAATTGGATCAAGCGGGGATTTGTTTCGCCGCCCATGAAGCGGCAGTACAGCAAGAATCAATTCGCCCGCATTGTGATCATCAACATGCTGAGGGAGTCTCTGCATCTGGATCGCATTTGCAAATTGCTGTCGTATATCAACGGTAGCCTGAACGACGAAAGCGATGATCTTATCGGGGACAGCGAGTTATATCACATGTACGTGGACCTGATTGCCATTGATGGTGGAGGTATGGGGGACAGTCGGGCGATGCACGCCTCTGTCCAACAGGTCATAGGCGCCTATGAGGAGCCGATGCCGGGGGCGCGGGAGCGGTTGGCGAAAATCTTACAGGTTATGGCACATGCCCATTTTGCGACCCTTTCGCGGCAAGCCGCGGAGGAGTTGTTGTCACGATTGGAATAAAGAGAGGGGAGATTGACGATGTTGGCTTGGTGGGAATCTCTGAGTTTGATTTCTCAGATATTCGCCTGTGTGGCGATCCCGACCACGGTGGTGCTGCTGATCCAGACGATCCTGATGTTTATCGGTATCGGTGACGAAGCGGGAGAGGGGTTCTCCTTAGGAGAAGCGGCAGGAGAAGACATTTCCGATATGGACATGGAGCCGGATGTCGGCGACGGCGTTTTCGGCGACGGTCCGCCGGAGGGCGATCTGGACCCCACCGGATTGGACGGCTTGCGCGTGTTTACCGTACGCGGGATCATCGCCTTTTTCGTGGTGTTCGGCTGGGTAGGTATGGCGTTGGATGGCGCCGGCGCACAATTGTGGCTTACCATTGCGGTGGCGACGGTGTGCGGTTTCGCCATGATGCTTTTGCTGGCGTTCTTGTTGCGCACAGTCATGAAGTTGCGCAACGACGGAAATTTGGACAATCGCAATGCGGTAGGTACGGCGGGTCGTGTGTATTTGACTGTCCCGGCTTCTCGCGGCGGTGAGGGCAAGGTCAACGTTTTGCTGCAGGGCACGTATGTGGAACGGGAAGCCGTTACCGATGAGGAGGAGCCCATCCCGACCGGCAGCGAAGTGGTGGTAACGGGACTCAGCGGGCAGACCACCTTGGTGGTCAAACGCAAATAAAACGGAACTAAGGACGTTCAAATAAAACAAAAACGGAGGTAATGTCAGTATGAACTCAGGAGCCATTTTTTTGATCAGTGCCGTGATTTTGGTGATCGTGTCGTTTCTGGCGTGGGTCTGCTCCCGCTACAAGAAATGTCCGTCCGATAAGATCATGGTGGTGTACGGATCCATCGGCAAAAACAAGGATGGCACGAACCGCAGTGCCAAATGTATTCACGGCGGTGCAGAATTTGTCATTCCGGTATTTCAGTCCTATGCCTTTTTGGATCTGACGCCTATTTCCATTCAGGTCGACCTGAAAAACGCGCTGTCGCGGCAGAACATCCGTATTGATGTACCTTCCCGCTTTACGGTAGGCATTTCCACGGAGCCCGGTGTGATGCAGAACGCCGCAGAGCGCTTGCTGGGCCTGCAATTGTCGGAGATTCAGGAGCTGTCCAAGGATATCATTTTCGGTCAGCTGCGTCTGATCATTGCGACCATGGACATTGAGGAGATCAATACCGACCGCGATAAGTTCCTGGCGGCTGTGAGCAGCAATGTGGAGACCGAACTGAAAAAGATCGGTCTGCGTCTCATCAACGTGAACGTCACGGACATCAGCGACGAATCGGGTTACATCGCGGCCTTGGGTAAGGAAGCGGCCGCGAAGGCGATCAATGATGCGAAGAAGAGCGTTGCCGAGCAGGAACGCGACGGTTCTATCGGTGAAGCCAATGCTCACATGGAACAGCGTATCAAGGTGTCGGAGGCGGATTCTGTCGCCATTCAGGGTGAAAACGAAGCGAGAATGAAGATCGCCATGTCCGAAGCCGCTTTGAAAGAAAAAGAAGCCGAAGCCTTAAAGATCGCCACCACCGCCGAAAAGATCCAGGCGGCAAAGGCCTTAGAGGAATCCTATGCGGCCGAGCAGGCAGCTGAAGAGGCCAGAAGTGCCCGTGAAAAGGCGACCTTGGAAGCCGATATCATCGTGCGCACGGAAGCGAAAAAACGCCAGATGGAGTTGGAGGCCGAAGCGGAAGCTGAGCAGATCCGCCGTAAGGCACAGGGTGAAGCGGACGCTATTTATGCCAAGATGGAAGCGGAAGCCCGCGGTATGGAAGAGATTCTGAAAAAGCAGGCGGCCGGTTTTGCGGAGATCGTGAAGTCTGCCGGCGGTGACGCCGAAGCGGCGCTCAAATTGCTCATCGCCGACAAGCTGGAAGAACTCATGCGTGTACAGGTCGATGCCATCAAGAACATCAAGATCGACAAGGTCACGGTGTGGGACAACGGTCAGAACGGCGACGGCAAGAATGCCACTGCCGGCTTCCTGTCCGGTATGATGCAGTCGGTACCGCCTCTGCAGGATGTGTTTGCGCTGGCGGGCATGCAGTTGCCTGAGATCTTGGGCAAGAAAACGCCCGAAGCGATAGCAGCTGAGGCTCTGCCCCAAGCGGATGCCGTTACGGAATAACTCAGTATGACAAAGCACCCCCGAC
>JAFVQV010000103.1 GCA_017504645.1 Clostridia bacterium
ACCGATATGCAGATAACCGTTAGGCTCGGGAGGAAAACGGGTGTGTACCTGTTTCCCGTAGCAACGGGCATTGGGCTTCAGCTCTTCATCGATAATATCATGAATAAAGTTGCCGCCCATTTCGGCGGTTTTGATCTCTTCAGGCATAACGATTCCTCCTTAAAGCGCAGCGTTTAAACGGTCAAGTACGGTTTGTTTGCCCAGTAACTGCATGATTGAGCACAGATCGGGGGTGTTGCGCCGTCCGGTGATCGCCACACGGATGACGGTGCTGACATCACCGGCGTGCCCTTTGTAGGCGTCGGGATTTTTCTTGTATTCCTTGACCTCGGGGCAGAAGCCCAATGCGGGGCACAAGGCCTTGATGGTGTTAAACCACTCCTGCTTGTCCTGGGTGGGGTCATACACGGCCGCGTAAGCGTTCAGAATAGCACGAATGTCACCTTTCTGTAAATTCTCCGGCCACGGATATTCCGTGGGGGCGCGGAAGAAATAGTCAACATAGGCGGGAACATCGCTCCACTTGGCAAGATCCTTACGGGGCTTGTTGCCGCCGCGATCAATGGAGAAAATGCCTTCCGCCATACTTCTGTCAGCGATCAGCTTTTCGTACAGAGCGGGGTCATATTGTTGGGCCCATGTTAGTACTTGCTCGGTGACAGAGACCGCATCCATAACGGCAATGACGTTTTTGCTGACATCATTGAGCTTGTTCAGATCAAACAACGCGCCGGATACACTCATCTTCTTCAGGTTAAAAGGGAATGCACTGCGTGGCTCATCGGGATGGCAGCGTCTCCATTCCTCGTAATCGCTGTTGGCAATGGTAAGTAGATATTCCATCACACTGTCGGCAGGGTAGCCCTGCTCGGTGTAATAGTGTACCGCAGCCTCGGGGTCCTTACGCTTGGACAACTTGCGCTTGCCGCCGTCATCCTCCTTCATGATGGGACTGACATGGGCGTATTTCGGAGCACGGAAGCCCAGCATACGGAACAACTGCAGATGTACCGGCACCGAGGCGATCCATTCATCACCGCGGATAACGTGGGTGGTGCGCATGAGATGGTCGTCCACCGCATGGGCGAAATGATAGGTGGGAATACCGTCGGTTTTAAGAAGGACGATATCTTGATCGTTTTCCGGCATTTCAATGGTGCCCTTGATCATATCGTCGAATTTTACACGACGGCTTTCATCACCGGGGGAACGCAGACGCACCACGTAGGGTTGTCCCGCTTTTACCCGCTCGATGGCTTCTTCGGGAGACAGGTCGCGGCAGCGGGCGTATTTTCCATAATAGCCGGTACGCTGCTTATTGGCTTCCTGCTCGCCGCGGGTCACATCCAATTCCTCGGCGGTGCAAAAGCAGGGATACGCATTTCCTTGCAGGAGCAGCGCTTTGGCATAGGTGTGATAAATGACAGCGCGATCACTTTGACGGTAGGGGCCGTAGTTGCCGCTCTCTTTATCGGGGGCTTCGTAGCCCTCATCAATATTGAGCCCATACTGGCGCAGACCTGTGAGGATATCCTCGGCGCCGCCGTCCACCTCACGCTTTTTGTCGGTGTCCTCCAGACGGAAGTAGAAAACACCGTCGGTGGCGCGGGCAGTGAGGTAGTTGACCGAAGCGGTAAACAGCACACCCAAATGCAGGTACCCCGTGGGAGAAGGAGCGATACGCACCACGCGGGCACCTTCCTTCAGTTCCCGTGCAGGATACTGTACTTCATATTCCTCCGGTGTGACTGTCACATCGGGGAATAACAATTCCGCTAATTGTTCCAAGGCTGTCATAATGCTCCTCCTAAGTAAAAAGACAGATATACACTTAATATTACAATTTTTGGTTGAAAAAGTCAATGCAGGTGTGGTACTATAGAAAAAAGATTTTTACCCTTTTGGAGAAAAGGAGCCATTTATATGGAAAATACCGTTCAAGAAACTAAAAAACGCGCGCTCAGTTGTATTCAACCCACCGGTGTGCCTACCTTGGGCAACTATCTTGGTGCATTGCGCAACTGGGTGTCGATGCAGGACGAATTTGACTGCGCTTTTGCTGTGGCGGACCTTCACGCGGTCACCGTGAAGCAGGAGCCTGCCAAGCTGCGTACACAGATCAGTGAAATGTTTGCGCTGTTGCTTGCCATTGGTTTAGATCCCGAAAAATCGTTGTTGTTTGTGCAGTCGCAGGTTCCTGCCCATGCTCAACTGGGCTGGCTGCTTGCTTGTCAGACTCAGTTTGGCGAGCTGTCCCGTATGACCCAGTTTAAAGATAAGTCTGCCCGTCACGCGGATAACATCAATGCCGGCCTGTTTTCCTATCCGGCGCTGATGGCGGCAGATATCCTGTTGTATCAGCCGGACTATGTCCCTGTCGGGGAGGATCAAAAGCAGCATTGTGAACTGACCCGCGACCTGGCGATTCGCTTTAATAATCGCTATTCTCCCACCTTTACCGTGCCGGAACCGTATATCATGAAGACCGGTGCGCGAGTGCGCTCCTTGCAGGATCCTACCAAAAAAATGTCCAAATCCGATGAAAATCAGAATGCCTTTGTATCCATGAAAGATGACAAGGATACCATCCTGCGGAAATTCCGCCGCGCCGTGACCGACAGTGAGGCTTGTGTTCGTTACGCCGAGGGCAAGGATGGGGTCAACAACCTGATGGAGATCTATTCCGCTGTAACGGGCAAGTCTATGGAACAGATCGAAGTGGAATTTGACGGCCGCGGGTATGGTGATTTCAAGACCGCCGTGGGCGAAGCGGTTGCTGCAGAATTGGCACCCATTCAAGAACGATATGCAGTACTGATGGGTGATAAGGCGCAGCTGGAGGCGCTGATGAAGCAGGGGGCAGAACGGGCCTCCTATGTGGCCAATAAAACGCTGAGCAAGGTTATGAAAAAAATGGGCTTTGTAATTGCTCGATGATGAAAAAGGGAGATGCACTCGCATCTCCCTTTTCTTATACATAAGGCAATAATTCTTTGTAAAATTGCTGCTCACATTGGATCAGCTTGCGTGTCAGTTCACGGGTTTCCTCCGAAGCCTTTTGGTATTGGTTTAGGTAGCGGCTGAGGGATTTGATGCCCATGTTACATCCGTCCAACAGCAGCTCGGCAATGTGCTCGGGCTGGCTGTCCATCATCAGCTTCATCTCGGTGGAAATCCAAGAAAACACCTTGGCAGCAGGATGAGGATCCTTTTCATCCTCTCGTATTTCGTTGAGTAGGGCATGACATTCGTCACCGATGGAAATGTGCTCATCGTTGAATTTTTTGAGAATGTCCCGCAATCCGTGATCCTCCTTGATAAAAGGCATCACTTGCTCCATGCTGTTGGTGGCGCTTTTGCAGCCGGCGTTACATTCTTTCAGCAGTTTGATGGTATCTTCGTTCATTTACAGCACTCCTTTCGACGGTAGTATACCCGCTTGATTGCTTTTTTATAAAACCTATGTTAAAATACCGCCAAGAGGTGACCGCTTTTGAAAGCCGTTTTATGTTCTCTCAATTCTCAATATATCCACTCGTCGTTGGCCCCCTGGTGCCTGTTGGCGGGTGTGCGCACTTATGGTGATCCTGCGATCGATGCAGTGGTAGAGGAGGGTACCATCAACGAATCCATTACACAGGTGGTCGAGCGGATCGTCCGGCATCAACCGGACGCTATCGGCTTTTGCTGCTATATTTGGAATGTCACGCAAGTAAAGCAAATAGCAACCGAGATTAAACGCCTGTTGCCGACGTGCTTTCTCTTTTTCGGCGGACCGGAGGTCAGCTATTGTGCCGAAACGGTCTTGCGAGAAAATGTGGCTGTGGACGCGGTGGTGTGCGGTGAGGGGGAACGCCCTGTAGCGGCGTTGCTGTCTTGCTTGGCAAGCCAAACACCTTTACACTCAACAGAGGGTGTTTGTTATCGTAATGGGGAGGAACTCATACTCTCCGATGCCTTTGTTACCGAAGAAGAACCGCCCAGCCCGTATGTGCCGGAGTATTTTGAGGCTCTGAAAGGGCGTATTGCGTATTTGGAGACCAGCCGTGGCTGTCCGTATTCCTGTGCTTTTTGCCTTTCAGGTCGATGCGGCGGTGTACGGTTTTATTCCATGGAACGGGTAAAGCAAGAATTGATACGACTGGCGAACAGCGGAACACAAACCGTCAAGTTGGTTGACCACACTTTTAACGCCAATCGGAAACGGGCGCAGGAGATATTTCAATTTCTCATCGAGCACCGT
>JAFVQV010000104.1 GCA_017504645.1 Clostridia bacterium
GCCATACACCGTCTATGGTGGCTTTGCCGCCTTCCTCCTTTACCGAATAGGAAAGCGGGACAGTCAAATACACAAGCCGCGCCGAGAAGTCGGTTGCCAATGCATCCGGCGAAAAAGCAACCCGCACCTCTCTGCCGTGGCTATCACATTCCAAAAGGCGGCTCAACTCCGGACGGCCCTTGACTGCCGAATCGGCAAACAGGTAGCTATCCACCGGTGTCCAGCCGCGCAGATGGCTGTGTCCCCAGTGCTGCCGAATACTCAGGCGCGAATTTTTCACTGCTTTGTAAGAACGGGAATTAGAATTGATTGAAAACGCGGTATCCGATCCCCAACACAACCACAGAACCGGCAGGTTCCAGCGCTCAAAGCGGTCCGCCGCCGACCACAGCTCTTTGGCAAGTGGTTCGCTGAAAATGGGTCTCATCCACGAATGTGCCTCATCCAAATAACCGGAACCGTAAATCGGCACTGCAAAGGCAAAACGTGTGTCATAGCCCAGCGCGATCGAGGTGATCACCCCGCCCCAGGATACACCGGTAATGCCGATACGCGTAATATCTACCCGCTCGTCGGCGCGCAGCACGTTGTGCGCACCGATAACCGCCGCTACCGCGTGAAGCATCCACTGTTTTTCAAGCGGCGCGTCACTGTGTGCCAGGGCATCGTTGTCCGGCAGGTCGGTGTAACCGTCCTCGGCAAACTCACCCCACAAACCGTGGTGCCATAAAGCGGCATCATCCAGTTCATGTCCTGCTTTTCCCTGCCCCTGCGAGGAGGGCACAAAACCGGTGGTGTCCATTGCGATCGCCGCATATCCGCGGTCGTTCCATATCTTGATCCATTCCGAGAAGGCATGACCGCCGCCTCCGTGCACCAACACCACGGCGGGAACAGGCGCCGCAGGTGACGCCGTTTTAGGTACACCGATATAGGCAAACACACGAGTAGCGCATCCGTCAATCGACAAACCCTCGTAGGTCAGAGCACGAATACCGGCCCACTCATTCTCGCCGCTTTCAGTCAGACTTACGGGGTCAAAAGACGGGTGGTAAGTCACCCGCACCGGAGCTGCCAAATAAGCGGCAAGCAGACTGTCCCGTTGTTCAAACTTTGTCATACATACACCTCGCAAAGCAGGATATCCTGCCGTTTCCAAGTATAGGTGATATACAATCGGTTATCCCCTCCGGCGATAATCGCCGGATAGGAAAACTCGCCCTCGCCGGTTTCAAGTTCGGCAAACACAGAAAAGGTTTCGCCGTTATCCGTCGATACCAGCAGGGATAGAGGCGTGCGTGCGCCCCAGTCCTTTCCAACCGGATTACACACCAAAAACAGACGTCCGTCAGGTAACGCAACGCAGTCAATACCGCTGTTATTATTGGGTAACGCCGTGGGGTACACCGTACACCACGTGCGCCCGCCGTCTGCCGAATCACTGCGATACACACAGCCGCGATTACTCCGCATAATGGCGTGTACCCCACCGTCGGCATCCTGCCATAAGGTGGGTTGAATCACCTGCGGCGGATTCTCCGCCGGCAGCGGAATAACATGTTTTGTCCACTCGCCGTCTTGCAGACAGTCAATAAAGCAGGACCATTGTCCCTGTTCTACCGAGGCGGGAGCCAGCAACCGACCATCCGGCAAAAGTAAAGGTTTATTCTTCACCGGTCCTCGCCCGCCGCTGTTATCCTGCGGCACCAGTTCTGTCGGAGCCGACCACGTATTTCCGCGATCGGTGGAAGTCACCACCATCGTCTTCCAATCAGACGGACTCTTCCCCTGCTTGTAAAACAAGGTCACAGGCCCGTCTGTCGGCGCGTACAGCACCGGATTCCAGCACGGCACGCCGTCAAGCGCCGATACGCGTCGCGGTTTGCTTGCCACACCGTCGGATACACGGCAGCACCATATTTCCACATCTTCTGCCGCTTCCTTCGTACCGCCAAACCACGCCACCAACAACTCATTCCCCACCCGTACCACCGTAGAAGCATGGCAAGACGGTATATCTTCTGACGGCAGATGGATTTTGGTTATAACCATTTTTCTCTCAAACGGCAGGTTAAGGCGTAGCGATGTTCCATTTCCATCATGGTCAACTCGCTCGGTACCGCCTCCGGACAACCGCGAACACCTACTGCCTCAAAGGGAAGTCCCTCTAAGCGCAGATACGCTTTGGCACTGATCGGATAATCTTCATACGACAAAATCGACAGCACGCTGAGTTCCTCTTGCAGTTCCTGAGCCGCAGCGGGATCGGTATCGGCGAGTTCTAACAGTTTCACATACAAATCGGGATGGAAGTTTGCCATCACACCGCACAAACCGGCGGCACCGTCCTTCACCGAGGACAGCAGCGACACCGAGTTCGCGTTAAAGATCTTCATGCGGGTGCCCTTGGTCGCCTCCAGCTTTTGGCGGAGGACGGAGGGTACGCAGCTGGTTTCCTTCACAAACACAAACCGACCGGTTTTCGCCATCTCGCCCAACAATTCCGGCGAAAGCAAACGGCGGTACGGCACGGGGCACTCATACAACCCTAAATCCATATCGGGAATAGCCTCCATCACCGCATACAGATTGCGGCGGAGAATATCCTCGTCATCCTCCTGCTGTGCCAAGCAGTTGGCAATGAGCACCAACGCTTTTGCGCCGGTATCTGCCATCGCCTGTAACTCATAAAGCCCCTGCGGCGACACTTGACGAATGTGACCGGAGGTCACAATGTCCATGTTGGCAGGCGCAACCTTTATCATTTCGGTGGTAATCCGCTGACGGTCAGCAAGCGACATCGGCTCCGCTGTGGCGCTACCGAAAATCTGACTGGACAGGCAGGCGGCAAAAGCGCCCTGGCACCCCTTTTCGGCATACCATTCGGTAAGAGCATGCAACGCTCCCACGTCCACTTGCCCATTCTTGTTATACGGAGTAATTACGGCAGGATAAATACCGTTATTCACAATGCTCATGATAAACCCTCTTTCTTATTATTCGCCGGTCAAACCGCTGCGTTCAATACCTTGAATAAACTGCTTTTGCAGAAATGCATAAACAATCAAAATCGGCATAACCACCATAAAGGTACCCGCCATCAGCACGGCATCGTTGATGGCGTTGTTATCGTTGACACCGTAGGTTGCCTCCAATGAGGCTGCAGGTTGGCTTAGAATGTTGGTAATAACCTCCAACCGCATGGATACCAGTTGGATATCGCTCTTGTTGAGATACATACTCGGTTCAAAGAAGTCACTCCAATGCCATACCAGAGCCAACACCAACACTACGATAAATACCGACCGCGCCACGGGCAATACCACCCGCGTAAAGGTGCGGATAAAACCGCATCCGTCGATGCGGGCGGCCTCCTCCAACTCACGGGGCTGCCCTAAAAAGAACTGACGGAAAATGTAGATAAACAAGGCGCCTTTCAAACCAAAACCAAAAAAGGCGGGGACAATCAACGGGTTAAAGGTGTTCAGCCACCCCATGTTGACATACAACAGATACTGCGGGGCGATAATAGTCTGCACCGGTACCAGCATGGCCAGAATTACCAAGAACATGGCAATGCGGCTCCCGAAGAACTTAAAACGCGCCAGCGCATACCCCGCCATCGAGCAGGAAATCAGCTGTCCCAACGTTGCGACCACGGTCACGAACACCGAGTTTTTTAAATTCGACCAGTAGTCGATGATAAACATGGCAAGCGAATAATTCTCAAAATGCAACTCCCGAGGCACCCACTGCACCAGTGAGTTGTTCAAATCCTCGTTGGTCATCACCGACGTTACCAGCATGTACAAAAACGGATACAAAAAAATGTAGGCAAGGCCGAACATAACCAGGTACAACAACACCTTGGGCAGTGCCTGCACCACCTTACGCAAAGCGCGAGGAGAGGCGATCTCTTTAATCGATATCTTTTTCATCACCGTTTTCCTCCATAGCCTTGGTTTGCCTTCACATAACGTCCCAAAACCAGCGCGACCACGCCGATAATCAACAGCACCATCACAAAATACACCCAGCCGAGTGCGGCGGCATAGCCGTGATTACCGTACTTCAGCATATAATCGTAAATGAATTCCAGCATACGGTTGGAACCGTCGGTAAAAGAGGCAATAATGGTGTAAATCATGTTCAACAGCAACACCGGCGACACCATCGGTAAGGTGATTTTCCAGAACGTTTCATAGGCATTCGCCCCGTCGATTTTCGCCGACTCGTACAGTGCCGGCGAAATCCCCAAAATTGCGGACAAGAACAAAACGATTTGCACACTGCTCTGCCACAAAATACGGATGATGGAAGAAAACAGTGTATCCAGCACCGTAACAAAATCGCTGCCGATGTACAGGAGCCATTCCCGCGGGATGATCTCGCTGTTGGTCAGCGAAATGATCCGTGTATCCACTCCTTGAGAGATCAGCTGGTTCATGACTTCGCCCGTTCCCAACACAAAGGGCAACAGCAATACCACACGGAAAAATCCGGACATCTTCCGAACTTTACTGAGCAAAATCGCCAGAATCAGCGAAAATATTACGATAAGCGGAGCTTCTATGAGTGTTTTACGCGCAGTGGAAATCAAGAGC
>JAFVQV010000105.1 GCA_017504645.1 Clostridia bacterium
CTTACGCCACCGAGGCATTACAATGAAGGTAAGGAGGCGAGAATATGAATTTTACGGGAAAAAGTGCCATCGTGACGGGTGCCGCTTCGGGCATGGGCCTGCTGTTTTCGGAAAATTGGGCAGCGCTGGGCGGTAACGTGGCGATGTGCGATGTGAACGAGGCCGGGCTGAACGAAAAGGTGGCGGCTATTAACGAAAAGGGCGCGGGACAAGCGGTGAGCGTCCTCTGTGACATGCGGGATTACGGGCAGGTCTGTGCCGCCCGCGACGTGACGCTGGAGCGCTTCGGGCGTATCGATCTGGTGGCGAATTTCGCGGGAGGCTCATCGGTTCGCATCAAACAGGTGGATATGGAAAAATACCCCACCTTCCCCGACGTGCCGATCGAGGTGTTCGATTGGGGTCTGGACGTCAACTTGAAAGGCCCGTTCTACTTTGCCCACGCGGTGATGAAACCGATGATGGAACAAAAAAGCGGCCTGATCCTCAACATCGGCTCCATCTCGGGCTCGGAGGGCGGCGGTTACGCGCCCGACTACGGTACCGCCAAAGCGGGATTGATGTACAATCTTACCAAATCTCTCGCCCAATGCGGCGCGTCGTACGGGGTACGTTGCGTCTGCATCTCGCCCGGTCCCGTGCTTACCCGTGAAGCGATGGCCAATATGAAGACCCTGCTCGGCAGAGCCGCTGACCCGCAAGAGATCGTAGATCTGTGTTTGTTTGTTGCTTCCGAAAAGGGGCAGTTTATCAACGGTACCAACCTGATGATCGACGGCGGCCGTGAAGCGATGGGGAGGCCGTAAGCATGAAACCGTCTTTTTTAGATCACGAACGTCCGTTGCTCACCACGATGGTGATCGGCGAAACGGCGGATCACGTGGTTCGCTTAATGCGCAACGCGATCTGTCAAGGCGCCGATGCGTTCGGTTTCCAACTGGAATGGTTGCATGACGACGAGAAAAATCCCGACGTGTACCGTCGCTTGTTTGAAGAAGCCAAAGGCAGACCTACCTATGCAACCTTCTACCGTGGCGGCAACAACCGTGATGAACGCTCCGACGAAGAGTTGGCGAACGAATTGCTCACCATCGCCGACTGCGGTGCCACACTGTGCGACGTCATCGGGGATCTGTATGCCAAAGAGCATCCCGACCAACTCACCGACGATCCCGTTGCTATCGAGAAACAAATGAAGCTCATTGACGAGCTCCACGCAAAAGGGGCAGAGGTACTTATCTCGTCCCACGTGTGCCGTTTCACCCCCGCCGAACGGGTGCTGGAAATGGCGCTCGAACAAAAACGGCGCGGCGCGGACATCATCAAGATCGTGACCGCCGCCGACACGATGGAACAACAAATCGAGAATTTGCGCACCACCGACCTACTCAAACGCGAATTGGGCGCATCGTTTTTGTTCCTGTCGAGCGGCGAATGCTCCCTCCACCGTCGACTGGGCATCAAACTCGGTTGCTGTATGAGTTTGTGCGTGTGGGAGCACGACCACATTTCCGCCGCCGTCCAACCGTTGCTCAGCACCATGAAGACGGTACGGGACTTCATCGACTTTTAAGGAGTACAGGCTATGTTTACGAATAAAACCGTTCTCATTACCGGCGCGGCGGTGGCGGATTGTGTAAATCGGGCGGTGGACAACCAAAAGATCCTGCGCGTCACAGGCCTTACCTCTGTGAAAGAAGGGCTACAAATAGAACTGAAAAACGTGTGGGGAGGAACTATGCATGAAAGCCATACTGGTCAATGACGACCGCTCGCTGCGGTGGGACAACGTGCCCGATCCCGTGTGCGGCGAGGAGGACTGCCTTGTTAAGATCGAGGCGGCGGCGCTCAACCGCGCCGATCTGATGCAGCGGGAGGGGGATTATCCGCCGCCCGCGGGCTGCCCAGAATGGATGGGACTGGAGATCGCGGGTACCATCGTCGAGGTGGGCAAGGTTGCCGCCGAGCGCTCCCGCCGGAAGGTGGGGGACAAGGTGTGCGCCCTGCTGGGCGGCGGCGGATACGCCGAATATGCCAACGTGAAATACGATATGCTGATGCCCGTGCCCGCTGGCTGCTCCATGATCGAGGCGGCGGCCATGCCGGAGGCGTTTGCTACCGCCTACCTCAACCTGTTTATGGAAGGAAACATTCAGACGGGAGACACCCTGCTGATGAACGCGGGTGCCAGCGGTTTGGCCAGCGTCATCATTCCCATGGCCAAGGCGTTCGGGATCCGTGTTATCACGACGGTGCTGACCGACGAGATCGCCCACAGCATTCGCCATCTCAACGCGGATCGGGTGGTGGTCACCACTAAAGAAGACATTGCCGCCGTGCTGCGGGAAGAGCTGGAAAACGGGCATCCCGTGGACGTGGCCATCGACTGCTTGGGCGGCGAGATCATGGGCAAGTGTATCCATTATCTGCGCCACGGCGCCCGCTGGATCATGATCGCCGCTTTGGCGGGGACCAAGACGGAGATCGATCTGAAAAATATCTACGTGCGCAACGTACGCATCATCGGCAGCACCCTGCGTTCCCGCACACCGCAGGTCAAGGCGCAGATCCTGTCCGAGCTGGTGGAAAAGGTGTGGCCTAAGGTGGAGGCGGGCGAGGTGCGTCCCACCATCTACAAGGTGTTGCCTATCACACAGGCCGAGGCCGCTCACGACATTCTCTACAAGGGACAAAACGTGGGCAAGGTGGTGCTGGAGGTTACGCCGTAACGGTCGAAAACGGAGTGGAGAACCACTCCGTTTTTTGGTTTATGCGCCGAAATGAACAGGAAATCTCTTCCAAAGACGCAAAAAACCAGTGAGGAACGCTAAAATTCAAAAAAATAAAAAAAAAGACTTTTCATACAAAAGAAGTTCTGCTATAATACTAAAGGTTAAGCAGGTCTTTCTGTTTAAACTGCCCCTTGCGGGCAATGATTGTGTCAGCAAAAGTAAAAAATATGTAGGAGGTTGACTGTAGAATGAGTCACAAGTTTGTCTATCTGTTCAGCGAAGGCGACGCGTCCATGCGCGAGCTGCTGGGCGGTAAAGGTGCTAACCTGGCCGAAATGACCAAGATTGGTCTGCCGGTTCCCCAGGGCTTCACCGTTACCACCGAGGCTTGCACCCAGTATTATGAGGACGGCCGCAAGATCAACGAGGATATCCAGGCACAGATCATGGAGTACATCGACAAGATGGAAGGCATCACCGGCAAGAAGTTCGGTGACAAGGAGAACCCGCTGCTGGTTTCCGTGCGTTCCGGTGCCCGTGCTTCCATGCCCGGTATGATGGACACCATCCTGAACCTCGGCTTGAACGAGGACGTGGTGGAGACCATGGCCGCCAAGTCCGGCAACGCTCGCTGGGCGTATGACTGCTATCGCCGTTTTATCCAGATGTATTCCGACGTCGTTATGGAAGTCGGTAAGAAGTACTTTGAGGAACTCATCGACAAGATGAAGGAAGAAAAAGGCGTGACCCAGGACGTAGAGCTCACCGCCGAAGACCTCAAAGAACTGGCCGGCCAGTTCAAGGCTGAATACAAGGCCAAGATCGGTAAGGATTTCCCCGCCGATCCCAAAGAGCAGCTCATGGGCGCTGTTGAGGCTGTTTTCCGTTCCTGGGACAACCCCCGCGCAAACGTTTATCGCCGCGACAACGATA
>JAFVQV010000106.1 GCA_017504645.1 Clostridia bacterium
CAGTGCTTTCCCCCGTATGGCGTTGGTTACCGAACCGACATTCAGTATCGTCCAGTCCATAGCTGTCACCCCATTCAAATACATAGTGGTCTTATGACAGCATATTCACGTTGATGGACAACGGTTACAACAAAAAAAGCCGCCTGTAGGCGGCTTTTTTTATTCCATCAGAAAGACTTGACGCAACATAGGTTGGGCACCGGTCACCGGATCCATTTCCATCACCATGACATCCTTCATATACTCGTTCCAACGGTCCACGATAGGACTGTCTGCCTGTGTTTTGGCCGCAAAGGCGACACCCTTTTCGCATTCATAATAACCAAACAGCTCGTCTCCGCAGTTCCAAATGGTGTAGTTGCAGATGCCCGCGTCTTTCAACAACTGTTTCAGTTCGGGCCAGATCGCGTCGTGTCGGCGAATATACTCATCCAAGCATCCATCCTTAACTTTAGCTTTCCATGCATACCGCTCCATAATAACACTCCTTAAAAAGAAATTTATTTCTCTGTAATCATATCATGCTCACGGAAAAAATGCAACCGTTCAACCCAAGCGGCATATATATGGGCGAGAACGACTTTAAAGGGTGTGGTGGGCGTGAATGCTCTTAACGATGAAATGTTGGCGGAGGCCAACCTCCACGCTGTTTACGGGCTATACCTCCGCCTGGCACACAAGGCCACCCCGCTTCCCCATGAAACGCTGCGTTCCATCGTAAACAGTCTGGAAAAGGCGTGTAAAAATGATCTCCCAAAGCCGTGGAAAGAACGGGATAGTTTTCGGCTTAACATCTTGATCAACGCCATGGTGCATTTTCCAATCGCCGCAAATGCCAAAATCGACGATCTGTCCCGCTCAAGAAACGGGTTGACCGCCTGCACCTTCACCGATGCCAAGGGCGGCGTATCGGTGATCCTTAAAGGAACCGGTAAGGGCGAATGGATCGACAACGGTGAAGGCTTATCAGGCATACCTGAGGGAAACACCTATATAAGCTACGGAAAAGACGGCAAAATATTATCTCGAAAAACTGTTAAGAACGATTATGCCACCGATCAGCAGGTAGAGGCGTTAAATTGGTTTCGTTATCTTGCCGCCAAACACCGTTGGAGTACCCGTACCAAGCTTACCGTTTCCGGCTATTCAAAGGGCGGAAACAAGGCGCAGTTCATTACCATCCATTCAGACCTGATCGACAAATGCTACAGCTTTGACGGGCAGGGTTTTTCCCCCGAAGCCTTGAGCGCACTCAAAAAGATAACGGGATTGGCATTTGAAAGACGTCGACAACACATTTACAGTCTTTCCGCCGACAACGACTATGTTAATGTGTTGGGTGAACGACTCATGCCCGATGATCACATTTGTTTTTTAGAATCGTCACGGGGCTTTCACCACTTGGAATCCATACTGGATATAAACGGCCGCTTTCGCCCCCAATGTGAGCAAGGGTCCCTTTCCCGTTATATAGAATCGGTTTCCGAACGGCTGATGAAAATGCCGCCTGCCATTCGTCAACATGTGACCTTGGCGGTCATGAATCTGTTTCAAAAATACTTAGGCAGCGATAGCCCTGTAAACGGTGACACCGTTTCAACGGAACAAACCCTGGCAGGCTTAAGTATCGCCTTGGGGCTTTTACTGAGCGGGGATAATTAAAAAGGAGGCGCCGGATCGGCGTCTCCTTTTTATACCATGACGGTACATTCCGTAATACCATAATAGCTAAAACAATTCTGTGCCTCTTTGTCAATACGTTCTCCGCATACCACAATAGGTACAGCGGGCGGGCAACTGACAGAAGCGACCGCCAACACTCTGCCGACGCTATGCTCTACCGAAACGGTTTCGCAGGCAGAAAGAGTAGCGTTCCGAATGGAGGTCACCTGCTCACAGCGATGATAAGCAGGCGGCTCTTCCGTTACAGCAGGTTGCGATGAAACAGACAGCAATACCCGCTCCAGCGTTTCGAGACCATCCCTTCCCGTTTCGGGCGTCAGCATTAGTACCACAAAATCGGGATCAGAAAACTCGCACACCACATTTTTTTCAAGCAAAAGATCAGCAAACTCTCTACCGTGATACCCGTACGGCTTGGTGCACAGTGTCAGCTTAAGAGGCTCGCCCCCCCGTAAAACATATCCTTTGGACAATAATTTGTCTTTCAGCCGCTGTACCTCCTGCACAAAGGCGGCAAGACGGGAGGCATACCCATTGAACAAATACGCGTTTGCCGCATCTAACGATTGCAGGATCAAGTAGGACGGGCTGGTAGATCCAAACAACGCCAACGCATTTTTCGCCTGCTGTGAAAAAGCCGCAGGAGCCTGATAAGATATGTGCAGATAGGCACCGCCTGTCAGTACCGGCAATGTTTTGTGTGCGGAATCGCAACACAGGTCAGCACCCAAGTCCATGGGATGACGGGACGGCTGCAAAAACTTAAGATACGCGCCGTGGGCATTGTCAACCAGCAACAGCACCCCATACCGATGGCATACCTTCGCGATCGCATCCACATCCGCCACTGTTCCAAGATAGTCGGGGCTGGTAAGATACACCGCCGCCGGCAACTCTGCCGCCGTAGATAACATCTCATCCAAATCATCGGCACTCAATCGACAAGAAAGATAGGAATCCGGCTGTGCGGGATCCAACCATTGCACATCCACATCCAGCAACGCAGCGGCACTTAAAAAGGTTTTATGAACATTTCGCGCCGCTGCGATCAACGGTTTTCTCTCATGATGCCGTGCGTACAGCAGCACCAGATACAGCATAGCACGGATACATTGAGAGGAGCCTTCGGTGGAATAGAATGTGTGACAGCCAAACAGACGACCGGCATTTCCCTCGCTTTCGCGGATAATACCCCCAGCTTCATACAGACTGTCAGCACCGTCAATTTCCGTAATGTCCCGCGGTTCCATTCCCAGTAGCGAAATGCCTTTGTGTCCAGGCATGTGCAGACGCAGGGCATCGTCAGCTATATAACGGCGGACGAAATCACAGATAGGCGTGTTCATTCCGCGTTCTCCCCCAGCGCCCTGGCAATTGCCACCATGATGGCACATTCCATTCGCTTACGGAACAGCTTACAGCCATATTCATACACACCCGTCACCGAGCCCGTGGCGTGGTAGGCGTTCGCCGCACAACCGCCGGAGCAATACAGCCGCGCCCAGCAATCCCGACATTCGGGGTGAGCGTACACATTGCAGGCGGCAAACTCACTTTGTATCGCGGTGTTGGTCACACCATTCCAAATATCGCCCAATTTGTATTTTTCTTCTCCTACAAACTGGTGACACGGATACAAATCTCCCCAAGGTGTTAC
>JAFVQV010000107.1 GCA_017504645.1 Clostridia bacterium
GGATATCCCCGAGGTATCGCTGGTTGCCGTCCTCGATGCCGATAAAGAGGGCCTGCTGCGCTCCGAGACCTCGCTGATCCAGACCATCGGCCGCGCCGCCCGTAACGCACAGGGTCAGGTCATCATGTACGCCGACAGTGTGACCCCCTCCATGGAAACCGCCATTATCGAGACCAATCGCCGTCGTGCCATCCAGATGCGGTATAACGAGGAGCACGGCATTACGCCCCGTACCATTACCAAGGAGGTGCGGGAGGTGCTGCAGATCACACCGGCGGATAAAACGGCGACCAAAGGTCGCTTGACAAAGGCGCAACGACTGGAGCGCATCGAGCAGCTGACCAAGGAAATGCGCCACGCTGCCAAATTGTTGGAATTCGAGCATGCCGCTTGGTTGCGTGACGAGATCGAAAAGCTAAAAAATCAGAAATAAAGGACCGATCCGCTATGTTGGATAAACTGATCATCAAGGGTGCACGGGAGCACAACCTCAAAGATGTGGACATCACCATCCCGCGGGATAAGCTGGTGGTGTTTACGGGTCTTTCCGGTTCAGGCAAATCGTCGCTGGCCTTTGATACCATCTACGCCGAGGGTCAGCGCCGCTATGTGGAAAGCCTGTCCTCTTACGCCCGTATGTTTTTGGGACAGATGGATAAGCCGGAGGTGGATTCCATCGACGGTCTGTCGCCGGCCATCTCCATTGACCAAAAGACCACCTCCAAGAACCCCCGCTCCACCGTGGGCACCGTGACGGAAATCTACGATTATTTTCGTCTTCTGTATGCCCGTATCGGCATTCCGCACTGCCCCAAGTGTGGACGGGAGATCCGACAACAGACGGTGGATCAGATCGTGGATCGGCTGATGGAACTGGAGGAAGGCACCCGTATTCAGATCTTGGCTCCCATTGTGCGGGGGCGCAAGGGTGAATATCAAAAGGAATTCGAGTCTGCCCGCAAATCGGGTTATGTGCGAGTGCGGGTAGACGGCTCTATCTACGATCTATCCGAGACCATTCCGTTGGATAAGAATAAAAAGCACACCATCGAGATCGTGGTGGACCGCTTGGTGGTGCGGGAGGATATGCGGGGCCGCATGGCGGATTCCATCGAGACCGCTACCGCCCTGTCCGACGGGCTGTTGTGTGTTAACATCCCCGACGGCGAGGATATGAGCTTTTCCCTCAACTACGCTTGTCCTGAGCATGGGTTCAGCATGGACGAGCTGTCTCCGCGGATGTTCTCCTTTAACAATCCGTTTGGTGCCTGTCCCAAATGCACGGGCTTGGGCATTTTCATGTCCATCGACCCCGAACTGCTCATCGCCGACAAGGAGTTGTCTCTGCGTGAGGGTGCTATCCGCGCAGGTGGCTGGAACTACCTGGATGGCGGCACCATCACTAAAATGTACTATGAAGGCTTGGCGGCGCACTACGGATTTTCATTGGATACCCCGCTGAAGGATCTGCCCGACAAGATCATGGATATCCTGTTGTACGGTACCAAAGGCGAAAAGATCCGCATGACCCGCCGCATGGAATACGGCTCGGGTGAGTATTTTACCGCCTTTGAGGGTATTGCCAACAACTTGGATCGCCGTCACAAGGAGACCAACAGTGACTGGATGCGGGAGGAACTGGAGACTTACATGAGCAAGGTCCCCTGTCCCGACTGTCACGGTCATCGTCTGCGCCCCGAGGTGTTAGGCGTGACGGTAGGCGGCCTCAACATTGCCGAGGCCTGTGATAAATCCGTAACGGAGCTGTTGGAATTTATCGACGAGCTGGAGCCGGCGTTATCCGAGCGGGAACGCCTGATCGGCAGCCGCATTATCAAGGAGATTCGCAACCGTTTGACCTTTCTTAAAAATGTGGGACTGGAATACTTGTGCCTGTCCCGCACGGCCAGCACGTTGTCCGGCGGTGAGAGCCAGCGTATCCGTTTGGCAACACAGATCGGCTCGTCACTTACCGGTGTGCTGTATATTTTGGACGAGCCCAGTATCGGTCTGCACCAGCGGGATAACGAAAAGCTGCTGGATACGCTGCATCATTTGCGGGATCTGGGAAACACCCTCATTGTGGTAGAACATGACGAGGACACCATGCGAGCAGCGGATTGGATCGTGGATATCGGTCCCGGGGCCGGTGTGAATGGCGGTGAGATCGTATGCTCCGGCACGCCGGAGGAGATCTGCGCTTGCGAGCATTCGGTCACAGGCCAGTATCTCAGTGGCCGCCGCCGTATTCCCGTACCGGAAACGCGTCGTAAGGGGAACGGCAAGGTGCTGAAGATCGTGGGTGCAGCAGAAAACAACCTGCAAAACATCGATGTGCAGTTCCGCTTGGGCGCGTTTAACTGTGTTACCGGTGTGTCCGGCTCGGGTAAATCGTCATTGGTCAATGAAATTTTGTATAAAAAATTAGCACGGGATCTTAACCGTGCCTATTGCCGCGCCGGTAATTTTAAGCAGATGCTGGGCATTGGTGCGCTGGATAAGGTGGTCAACATCAACCAAGCGCCCATCGGCCGTACCCCTCGTTCCAACCCTGCCACCTACACGGGCGTGTTTAACGATATTCGGGAGCTGTTTGCTACCACACAGGATGCCAAAATGCGTGGATACACCGCCAGTCGGTTTTCCTTTAACGTGAAAGGCGGCCGCTGTGAAGCCTGTCAGGGTGACGGTATTTTAAAGATCGAAATGCACTTCCTGCCCGATGTGTACGTACCCTGCGAAGCCTGTAAGGGTCAGCGGTATAATCGGGAAACATTGGAAGTACGCTATAAGGGCAAGAATATTTATGAGGTGCTGGAAATGACGGTGGATGAGGCGTTGCCGTTCTTTGAAAGTATCCCGAAGATCGCCCGCCGTTTGCAGACCCTTAAGGATGTGGGGCTGGGCTATGTAAAGCTGGGTCAGCCCGCCACCACCCTGTCGGGCGGTGAAGCCCAGCGGGTGAAGCTGGCAACGGAGCTGTCCAAGCGTCCTACGGGTAAGACCATTTATATTTTGGACGAACCTACTACCGGCTTGCACACTGCCGATGTGGCACAGCTGATCCGTGTGCTGCAAACGCTGGTGGACACGGGCAACACCGTGGTGGTTATTGAGCACAACTTGGATGTCATCAAGACGGCAGACTACATCGTGGACTTGGGTCCCGAGGGAGGCAATCGAGGCGGTACAGTGGTGGCCTGCGGCACTCCTGAAGAAGTGGCACAGGTACCGCAATCGTACACAGGAAAATTTCTGAAGCCCCTGTTGGAACAAAATAACCATTGATTTTTTCGGCAAAGACCCGTACAATAGTACCAGTTATCAGAAAGGGGGAGAACAGCATGTGTAAGAGTGTATATGCGATTTTTTATTATGCCGGTATTCAGACGCTGCGCTTGTGGCATCGGATCGGTCGCTTTTTTGCGTTTATTTTACAACCCGTTCTGTTCTTCCTGCGCCGTACGGCCGGCGCGGCCATGGGTCACGCCATGCGTGAGTTGCGCGAGGGGCTGACCGTGTTCGGTCGAGGGGTGTCCCAGATCGGCGCGCGGGTGGGCGCGGCGTGGAAGCGCCATCCCTTAAGCGGCATACGGCAGATTTTGTGGTTACCCTTTGAGGCCATGCGCCGCTTCCCGCGATTTACGCGGGCGGTGGGGCGTTTGTGCGTACTGACAGCGGCGGTAGCCGTGCTGTTCGGCACGTTGCAGTATTGGCAGCGGCTGACCTACGCTGTAGCGCTGGAAAGCGGCGACGAGGTGTGGGGCTACATTGCCGACGAGACGGTACTGCAAGCGGGAACGAATATGGCACTGGAACGGCTGACCGGCTCCCAAGAGATCCGTCAGCTGGAGGCAGTACCGGCGATGTCGGTGTCTATGGTACACCAAAGCGATATTTTAAGCGAGGCAGAGGTGTGTGACCTGCTGCTGCGAAAAAGCAACCTGACTCTTATCAAAGCCTGCGGCTTGTACGTGGACGGAGCACTTCAGGGTGCCGTTCGCGATAAACGTCGGGCAGAGAATATGCTGGAAGAGATCTTGGAGGAAAGCCGTGCGGACAATCCCGGTGTTACCGCTTCCTTTTTCCAGGAGGTGGAGCTGATCGAGGGCCTGTATCCCGAATCGGTCGTAATGTCCACTGTTAATTTGAAGAAAAATCTCATGACCGAGGGCTCTGAAAAAGAATTTTACGAGGTCAAAGAAGGGGATACGCTGGCGTCCGTTGCACAGGCCACCGGCGCTTCCGCTGCAGAAATATGGCGTCTGAACCCCAACATGGGCACCACGCTGAACGCAGGGCAAATTCTGCTGATACACGACGGCGAACCTCATTTACAGGTGCTGGTGTCCGGCACCATTCAATACGAGGTGGAGGTTCCTTACGAAACCAAGCGGGTGGCGGATGCCTCCAAATATGTCGGGTCCGAGAGCGTGCGCGTGCGGGGCAAAAACGGCGTGAATCGGATTACGGCCACCGCCACCTATCTGGATGGTCAGGAACTGTCCTGCGTCATCACCTCCTCCGAGGTCGTCACGGCACCGGTGGATCAAGTGGTGGCCTATGGCACCAAGAAGGTCACCAAAAAAGCATATAAAGGTGGCCCACATGCCAACGGATACTTCATTTGGCCGGTACCCTATACCCGATATATCACCCAATATTACGGCAACAAGGGTCATGGTGGGGTGGATATTTCTGCTGCCAACATTACCGGTCAGGATATTGTTGCTGCAGATGGCGGCGTGGTCGTAATTGCCGCCTATCGCAAAGGCACTTCCTATGGCTCCTACGGTAAATATGTGGTCATCGACCACGGCGGCGGGTTCCAAACCCTGTACGCCCACTGCAGCGAGCTGCTGGTGAAGCCGGGCGACATTGTCAAGCAAGGTCAAACCATTGCGCTGGTGGGTAACACCGGCCGCAGCACCGGTCCTCATCTGCACTTGGAAATGCATATTAACGGCAGGCGAACCAATCCGCTGTCGTATATCAAGCGGTGAGTGTATGGAACGACAGATACGTGTGGGTGGCAAATATCGCCACTTTAAAGGAAAGGAATACGAGGTAGTGTGCATCGCCAAGCACAGTGAAACGCTGGAGGAGTTGGTGGTGTACCGTGCCTTGTACGGTGACAGGGACGTGTGGGTGCGTCCCTTGTCTATGTTCTTAGATACGGTCATTCGCGACGGGGTGGAGAAGCCCCGTTTTCAAGAGATCTGACACTATACAGACAGGAAGTAATATAAAATATGGGACAACGGGAAACTTTACGTAACATTGCTATCATTGCGCACGTGGACCATGGTAAGACCACGTTGGTGGATCAGTTACTGCACCAAAGTGGTATTTTTCGCGAAAATGAACAGGTATCGGAGCGCGTCATGGACTCCAACGATTTGGAAAAGGAGCGGGGCATTACCATCCTATCCAAGAATACCGCTGTGATGTACAAAGGCACCAAGATCAACATCGTGGATACCCCCGGTCACGCCGATTTCGGCGGTGAAGTGGAGCGCATCCTCATGATGGTGGACGGCGTACTGCTGCTGGTAGATGCCTTTGAAGGCTGTATGCCGCAGACGCGCTTTGTACTGAAAAAGGCGCTGGGATTGGGTAAGCGTCCGGTAGTGGTCATCAATAAGATCGACCGCGACGGTGCCCGTCCTGCGGAGGTTATTGACGAGCTGCTGGATCTGTTCATTGAGCTGGGCGCCGATGAGGATCAGCTGGATTTCCCTGTGGTATACGCCTCCGGCCGTGATGGCTATGCATCACTGGATCCCGCAGTGCGCGGCGGTACCATGGAGCCTCTGTTTGAAGCAATTTTGAAATATGTGCCGGCTCCCGAGGGAGACATTGACGGGCCATTGCAGATCCTGTTTTCCAACATCGATTACGATGATTATGTGGGTCGTATCGGGGTAGGACGTGTCGAGCGCGGTGCGGTGAAAAACGGCCAGTTTGTAACGTTGTGTAAAACGGACGGCAGTACCGTTCACGCCCGCATCGGTAAGCTCTATCAGTTTGAGGGCTTGCATCGGGTGGAGCATGAAACCGCGGCGCTGGGCGATCTGGTGGCGGTCACCGGCATTGCCGACCTGAACATCGGTGAGACCGCCTGCGATCCCGAGCATGTAGAGCCGTTGCCCTTTGTTCGTATTGACGAGCCCACCATTTCCATGGTGTTTATGGTCAATAACAGTCCCTTTGCGGGTAAAGAAGGCAAATTTGTCACCTCCCGTAACCTGCGCGACCGCCTGTTCAAAGAGGTGGAGACCAACGTGAGTATGCGTGTGCGGGAGACCGACACCACCGACGCCTTCGAGGTGTCGGGACGGGGTGAGTTGCACTTTTCCATTCTCATTGAAACCATGCGCCGCCAAGGCTATGAATTTGCGGTCAGCCGCCCCCAGGTCATTTATAAGAAGGACGAAAACGGCAATCTGCTGGAGCCGATGGAACTGCTCATGATCGAGGTGCCCGAAAACTATGTGGGCGCGGTCATGGAAAAACTGGGATCCCGCAAAGCCGAGATCGTCAATATGGGTACCCGTGAAACGGGTGCCAGCCATCTGGAATTCCGTATCCCCTCCCGTGGCTTGATGGGTTATCGGCAGCAGTTTCTTACCGATACCAATGGCAACGGCATCATGAACAGTGTGTTTGACGGCTATGAGCCGTATAAGGGAGATATTCCCCAACGTATACAAGGCTCATTGGTGGTATTCGAAACCGGTGAGACCAGCAGCTACGGTTTGTTCAACGCCCAGGATCGCGGTGCCCTGTTTGTAGGCCCCGGTGTTCCCGTATACGAGGGAATGATCGTGGGTGAATCCCCCAAGAGCGAGGATATCGTCGTCAATGTTTGCAAAAAGAAGCATGTGACGAATATGCGTGCCGCCGGTTCGGACGAGGCACTGCGACTGACGCCGCCTACGGTGCTTTCATTGGAGCAATCACTGGAATTTATTAACGACGATGAGCTGGTGGAGATCACGCCCCAAAATATCCGTCTGCGCAAGCGGACCCTTTCGAAAGAGCAGCGCATGAAAGAGTCTGCCAAAAAGAAGGGATAAGACCGGTGAAGGGTCGTACCGGTTGGGTGCTGGGAAGCGTGTGGTTGGTTACTTGCCTAATCGGTGCGTGGCTGCCCATCAATATTCTGCTGGCGATTTTGGCGGTGGGGGTTATTGCGTATTTGATAACGCTTTGTGTTCCCTTGCTGCGTCACCCCACCGTGCTGTCAGCCGGCGTGGCGATACTTCTTTGTTTGGGTTCTCTGCTCACGCAGGAGATCCGTCACTATTTGCCGCTGTCCCGTTTGGTGGGAACCACGGTCTCTTTTCGCGCGCAGATGTGTGATACGGATGATGCGGCAGTACTCAAGGTTTTGGAGGGCGATCTGCCGCGGGGGACAAAGCTGTATTTACAAAACCGTGTCGGTGACAGCCTACCCGATGCATACGAGATCGTCAGCGGCAGTTTTACGCTTTACGGGTATGACGGCAAGGGCTTGTCTTTACTGCGGCGCAAGGCGAGCGGCGTGTACTTTTCCGTTTCCCCGGTCAAAGAAAGTGTCCTACATATTGAATCGGGCAAAGTGCCGTGGACGGCGGTGTTTCAGACCTTGCGGCGGCAAACGGTGAAAAAGATTCGTACCCACCTTACCGGCGACGAGGGTGAGGTCGTAAGCGGGATTTGCTTGGGTGAGTACGGGGGTTTGTCTGCACAGGCGATAGATGCTTTTCACGCTTGCGGTATCTGGCACCTGTTTTCGGTTTCGGGCTTTCATTTGGCACTGATTACACAGGCGTTGCGATGGTTGCTGCAAAAATGCCGCATTCCCCGTCTGTTATGTGCACTGGCTATCACCGCGTGCGTGTTGTTTTTTATGGCGTTGGTAGGATTTGACCCGTCGGTGGTGCGCTCGGGAACTCTTTGCTTGTTGACGCAGGCCGCCGTCTGCTTTAAGAGACAGGCAGACAGTCGCAATTCTTTGGGCATTGCGCTGTTGCTGTTATTAGTGGCGGACCCTTACGCCGCCTACGATGCGGGCCTGCTCCTTTCCTTCTGTGCGACCTTTGGCTTGTTGTTTTTATCTCCGCTTTTACAAGCGTTTCTTCTGGACCGTATTCCCACTCGTGTGCAGGAAACCGCACCGCGTCGATACCGTTTTTTCAAGCGATTGGTGATTGCCTCCTGTGTTTCCCTGTCGGCATCGGTTGCTACCCTGCCGGTGATGGCGGTGTATTTCGGGGAGGTCTCGTTAGTGTCGCTACCGGCAAATTTGCTGGCAGCTTGGCCGGCGTCGGCGCTGATGATCGTGGGCAGCCTTGCCTGCTTGCTGTTTATGGTGGGCGGCGATGCCCTGGCGGGAGGATTCCTGTTTGTGGCGGGCTGGATCGCGCGCTATTTGTTGTATATTTCAGAAAAAATTTCAAAAATTCCGCTGGCAACAGTTGCCATACGGGACGATTATCTGTTATTATGGATAGTAGGCAGCTTATTGTTGCTGTATATCGGCTGGCGGGTGTTGCGCCGTCGAGGGGTGTATCTGACAGCGGCGGTGTCTGCCTTTGTACTGTCGGCATCCCTGCTGCTGCACACGTTGGCTATGCGAGGTGTCACGCAGGTGACGGTGATCCCCACTAAGGACGATGTGGCGGTATATGCTCGCAACAGCGGCCGAACGGTGTTGTTCTGTGCGCCTCAGGATGTGGACGACCTGTACACCGTGCGTGCCGAGTTGCGCAGCGACGGCATCCGTCGCGTGGATGTGCTGATCCTGTACGGTGGAGAAAGCACGGCGCTGTCGGCTGTTTCGGCGGTGCTCGATTCCTACTTGGTGGGATCGGTGTTGCTATATACGGTCGCGGCGGAGAAAACGGCTGAAACTTGTGCCGCCGCCCATGCCATGCCCGATGGGGATATTCCGTTGTGGGAGGAACTGTCGGTTTCTCGCAGCGGTGAGTATTTTCTGCTGCATGTGGGTGAGACCCATATTGCCATTTTCCCGAATGACGGCGCGGCGTATGCGTTGCCGCCCCGCTATCGGTCGTTGCAGGCAGTGATCTGCCGTGGCGACGTGACGGAGAGCTTGGAAGCCTTACCCGTTGTTACGTTAGAGGAAGAGCCTGTTGTATTGATGACCCGCGGCAGGGGAGATCTATAAAAGTGTGGAGGAGAGGTGCTGTCAATGCTGTTTTCGGAACAGGAATTGAAGCAACATCTGAAAACCGAAGAGCCGGCGCGCCTGTATGTGCTGTACGGTGAGGAAGCCTACCTGACTGCCCACTATACGGAACGACTGATCAAAACGGTCGGCGGCAAGCAAGGGGAAGCACTGGCGCAATTCAACCTCCGTAAATTCGATGGGCAGGATTGCTCGTTCGATGCCATTGAAGAGGCGGCGGAGGCACTGCCGCTGATGGCGGACAAGAAATGTGTGGCGGTGCGTGACTGCGATGTGACTGCTACTGCGGTATTTGACCGCGCCATGGCACTGGTGGCGGATCCTCCGGAAGATACGGTGTTGATTTTTTGGATGACCACCCTGTTCTGTGACGGGAAAAAGTCAGCAAAATTCAAGCAGTTTTTGGAAGCTGCCGACAAAACGGGCATTTGTGTGGAATTTCCCCGCAAAACTAACGACGAGATCGTCAAGATGTTGGTTGCCGGTGCCGGTCGTCGGGGTAGCTTGTTGCGGCCGGAGATCGCTCGCCGTTTGGTAGAACAATGTGGCAACGACTTGAACCTGCTGCTAAACGAGCTGGACAAGTTGTGTGCCGTGGCCGGCAACGGTGAGATCACCGCCGCCATTTTGGAGCAAGTGGCGACTAAAAATCTTCATGCGCAAGCCTACGAGTTGTCCAACGCCATTTTGCAGCAGCATTATGAAAAAGCTTACCAGATCCTGCACCGCCTGTTCTCCTGCAAGGCGGAGCCGGTGATGATCCTGGGCGCACTTTCCTCCTCCTATGCGGATCTGTACCGCGCCAAGATCGCGGCGGCAGGCGGTGTGCAGGCGCAAACCCTGGTAGAGGAATTTGATTATAAAGGCAAGGCCTTTCGCCTAAAATACGCCGCGCGGGATTGCAGCCATCTGTCGGTGGAAGCCTTGCGTGAGAGTCTGGATATTCTGGCACAGGCGGACCGTCGCTTAAAATCCGGCGCGGCGGATAAAAAGACCGTGCTGGAAGAAACGGCAGCCAAGCTGATCGTCACCGCCAAGCTGGGTCGGGAATGAAGCCGGTCACCATCCGCGAAGCCATCGCGGTCGAGGGGAAATACGATACCATCCGCCTGCGTTCGGTAGTCAATGCCACCATTGTGGAAACCGGCGGTTTTTCCCTGTTTCGGGATAAAGAAAAGATGAATTTACTGCGGGAACTGGCGAAAAAGCGAGGCCTTATCGTGCTGACCGACAGCGATGCCGCCGGCTTTGTGATCCGCGATCACATCAGCGGTGCTTTGCCAAAGGAGCAGGTGCGCCATGCCTATGTGCCGGAGATTGCGGGCAAGGAACGGCGAAAAGCCGCTCCCTCCGCAGAGGGCTTGCTGGGGGTCGAGGGAATTGACGGCGAGGTGTTGCTGCAGGCGTTGCTGCGTGCGGGCGCCACGGTAGAGGACGGGGAAGCCCCGTCCATATCGCCTCCCTTTTTAACCAAAGCCCGTTTGTACGAGGATGGGTTAACAGGACAGCAAGACAGCGCCGCGCGCCGAGAGGATCTGCTGATGCGATTGGGGTTACCGCGTCGGTTATCTGCCAATCGCATGATCGAGGTGCTCAACGCCATTCTTGCCGAGGAAGACTATAAAAAATTGCTGTAGCGTTTCTTTTTTGCACAAAAAGAAACGCTAATTTTTTGCTAGTTTTTCCGCTTTGTGAATTGACAAGGTTCGACAAACAAGGTACAATATAACTGTATTTTTATTTGTGGGGAGGGGAAAGCATGAAGCTGCTGGAAGAGCGTATCCGTAAGGACGGACAGCTGGGTGCCGGGAATGTCCTGAAAGTGGATTGTTTCTTGAACCATCAGATCGATGTGGACTTTCTCTGCGAGTTGGGCAAAGAATTTGAGCGCTTATTTCACGACTGCGGTGTCAATAAGATCCTCACCATCGAAGCCTCGGGCATTGGTGTGGCTTGTTTGACGGCGCAGTATTTTCATGTTCCGGTGGTTTTCGCTAAAAAATCCAAGACCACCAACATATTCGGCGATGTGTACACCGCCTCGGTGGAATCGTATACCCACGGTACCACTAACACCATCGTCGTGGCCAACCGTTTCCTGCAACCGGGTGATCGGGTACTGATTATCGACGATTTTCTTGCCAATGGCAAGGCGCTGGAAGGTCTTATCAAGCTGGTGCGGGATGCGGGCGCCGAAGTGGTGGGCGCGGGCATCGTTATCGAAAAAGCGTTCCAGCCGGGCGGCGATCTGATCCGCAGCCAAGGCGTACGGGTGGAATCGTTGGCGCGTGTGGCGTCCATGAACGCCGAAACGGGAGAAATCTCGTTCATTTAAGTTACAAAACCGCTTTAGCGGATTGTAAAAGTATAAAATTTCGGAGGGAAAAACAATGAAAAAGATCCTTGCACTTCTTCTGGCTCTGGTCATGGTGTTGGGTTTGGCTGCCTGCGGCGGCAACACCGATGACGAACCCGAACTGTTGGGTATGAGCGCATCTCCCATCGATGCAGTCGAGCTGACGGTCGACTACACCGTGCCGGAGGATTTCAAAATCGGATTCATCTGCCTGCACAGTGAAGAATCCACTTACGACTTGAACTTCCTCAACGCTGTAGAGAAGATCAAGACTGCTGCCAACCTGAAAGACGAGCAGGTCATCGTGAAGACGGACATTCCCGAAGGCAACGAGTGCTATGTTGCTGCTAAGGACCTGGCGGATGCCGGTTGCGACATCGTGTTCGCCAATTCTTTCGGTCATGAGGATTTCATGATCAAGGCTGCCAAGGAATTCCCCAACGTGCAGTTCTGCCACGCTACCGGTACCAAGGCTCACACCGAGGGCGTTGCCAACTATCACAATGCGTTTGCTTCCATCTATCAAGGCCGTTATCTGGCCGGTGTTGCTGCTGGTCTGAAGCTCAATGAGATGATTGCTGCCGGCAAATTCACTGCTGAAGAAGCCAAGATCGGCTATGTCGGCGCTTTCACCTACGCGGAAGTTATCTCCGGCTACACCTCTTTCTACCTGGGTGCTAAGTCTGTTTGCCCCACGGTGACCATGGAAGTGCAGTTCACCGGTTCCTGGTACGACGCTACCGAAGAGAAGAACGCAGCTGAGGCGCTGATCGCCAGAAACTGCAAGCTCATCAGCCAGCACGCTGACTCCATGGGCGCTCCTTCTTCCTGCGAGAACGCCGGTGTTCCCAACGTTTCCTACAACGGCAGCACCTATGAGTCCTGCCCCGAGACCTTCATTGTCTCCTCGGCTATCAACTGGGCTCCCTACTACAACTACATCATCAAGTCCGTTGTCAACGGCACCGAAATCGCTGCTGACTGGTGCGGCGGCATCGCGGAAGGCTCCGTTGTACTGACCGGTATCAACCAGGATGTAGCGGCTAAGGGCACTCTGGACACCCTGAAGGCCACGGTTGCTAAGCTGAAGGACGGCACTCTGAAGGTGTTCGACACCACCACCTTTACGGTTAAGGGCGCTGCTGTTACCGAAGAGTTGATGGCTGACGTTGACACCGACGCTGCCTACACCGCGGATACCAAGATCGTTTCCGACGGTGCTTACAACGAGTCCAAATTCCGTTCCGCTCCCTACTTCGATCTGCGCATCGATGGTATCACCCTGCTGAACGAGAAATATTAAGTTAAATCCGGTAGTTACAAGGGCGGGGCACTCATCTGCCCCGCCCGTACTGCTTTTTGATTGCCGAAAAAAACCTACCTGCGGCAGGCTTTTTTGAGCGATCAACACATACAAGGAGGGAACAGCTGTGGACAAGACGGCGGCGATCGAATTAAAAAACATCACCAAAACCTTTGGCTCCGTAGTGGCGAACAAGCAGGTTTCGCTGAGCGTTAATCGGGGTGAGATCCTGTCCATTCTGGGCGAAAACGGCAGTGGTAAAACCACGTTGATGAACATGATCTCCGGCATTTATTTTCCGGATGAGGGTGAGATCTTCATCAACGGAGAAGAAGCGGTCATTGCCTCGCCCAAAGATGCATTCCAATATAAGATCGGCATGATCCATCAGCATTTCAAACTGGTGGATGTGTTTAGCGCGACGGAAAATATCGTGCTGGGCTTGGAGGAAAAAGGTCGCTATAACCTGAAAGAAGCCGAGCAAAAGGTACATGCCATCTGCGAGCAGTACGGCTTTGAGTTAGACCCTCATAAGAAGATATACACCATGTCGGTATCGGAAAAACAGACGGTAGAGATCGTGAAGGTGCTGTACCGCGGCGCAGATATCCTTATTTTGGACGAGCCCACCGCCGTGCTGACCCCCATTGAGATTCGCAAACTGTTTTCGGTATTGCGTAAAATGCGTGAAGATGGCAAGGCCATCATCATCATCACCCATAAGCTCAACGAGGTGATGGAGATCTCTGATCGTGTATCGGTGCTCCGCAAAGGTGAGTACATTGGCACGGTCAACACCGCCGAAACCGACGAGGCGGAATTGACCGAAATGATGGTGGGCAAAAAGATCAGCCTGAACATTCACCGCAGTGAGCCTAAAAACCCCACTCCTCGACTGGAAGTGCATCATATCAACTGCTCCAACCGTGAAGGGGTCAAGATGCTGGACGACGTTTCCTTTACGGCGCAGGCGGGAGAGATCTTGGGCATCGCCGGTATCGCCGGCTCCGGTCAGAGGGAACTGCTGGAGGCCATTGCCGGTTTGCAGAAGCTGGATAGCGGCGCGGTACTGTATAACAACCCGCAAACGGGAAAAATGGACAACCTTTGTTCCAAAACGCCGTTGCAGATCCGAGAACTGGGTGTACGGCTCAGTTTCGTGCCGGAGGATCGATTGGGTATGGGCTTGGTAGGCAACATGGATATCGTGGATAACATGATGCTCCGCAGCTACAGCAAGGGGAAAAGTATGTTTCTGGAGCGAAAGGCTCCCCGCGACCTGGCAGAGCATATCATTGATGAACTGGAGGTCGTGACCCCCAACGCCAACACGCCGGTGCGTCGTTTGTCCGGCGGTAATGTGCAAAAGGTGTTGGTCGGCCGTGAAATTGCCGCCGCTCCTACCGTGCTGATGGCGGCATATCCGGTCCGTGGCTTGGATATCAACTCCTCCTATACGATCTATAATCTGCTCAATGAACAGAAAGAGAACGGCGTAGCCGTCATCTTCGTGGGCGAAGATCTGGATGTCTTGTTGGAACTGTGTGACCGCATTTTGGTCATCGGCTCCGGTCATGTGACGGGTGTCGTGGATGCCCGCACCGCCACCAAAGAAGAGATCGGCCTGCTGATGACAAAAACCACCGTTGCAGAGAAAGGAGAGAGATCCTGATGGCAGGTATGGGAAAGACGAAGCACTCCCGTATACATATTGTGAAGCGGGAAGCGTTACCGTGGTATTACCGTGTGGGTGTCCGTGCGTTAGCCATTGTGGCGGCGCTGATCGTGACGGCCGTGGTGATCATGCTGTTGACCCACAAAAATCCGATCCAAGTGTACATTTCCATGCTGAAGGGTGCCTTCGGAACAGAACTGCGTATTTGGAGCTTGCTGCAAAATATCGCGATCCTGCTGTGCATTTCCTTGGCGGTGACCCCCGCGTTTAAGATGCGCTTTTGGAACTGCGGTGCCGAAGGACAAGTGCTGGTCGGTTGCTTGGCAACGACGGCAGTCATGATGTTCTTAGGCGATAGCCTGCCTCTGCCTCTGCTGTGGACCGTGATGCTGATTGCGGCGGTGGGTGCCGGTATCGTGTGGGCGTTGTTGCCGGCGGTCACCAAATCGCTGTGGAACACCAACGAGACCCTGTTCACCCTGATGATGAACTATGTAGCCACGCAGCTGGTGGCATTTTTCCTAAAAACCTTTGTCAAAAACGGATCGGGTGTGTTGCCGCCTATGCCGGAGTACGGGTTACCGAGGTTGTTGAACAAGGATTACCTCCTCAACATTGTCATTGTGGTGGTTCTTACCGTATTGGTGTACATTTATCTGAAATATACCAAACAGGGCTATGAGATTGCCGTCGTGGGTGAAAGCGAAAACACTGCCCGCTATATCGGTATCAATGTGCGCAAAGTTGTGATCCGCACGCTGGTGGTTTCGGGTGCGTTGTGCGGTGTTGCGGGTCTGTTGCTGGTTGGCGGTACCAACCATACCATCAGCACCACCACGGTAGACGGTCGCGGATTTACGGCGATCATGGTTTCTTGGTTGGCAAAATTCGATCCGCTGTACATGGTACTGACCACGTTCCTGATCGTGTTTTTGGATCGAGGTACGCAGCAAGTAGCCACCGATTTCCGTATGCCCAACGCCCTTTCCGATATTGTAACGGGTATCATTCTCCTGTTTATCATTGGTTGCGAATTCTTCCTGCAATATAAGATCGTCAGTGCCAAAGCCGGAAAGGAGAATGCGTAATGGTTGCCTTTATCGTCAGTGCCATACGATTGGGTATGACATTCCTTTTTGGTTCCACGGGTGAGACCATCACGGAGAAATCCGGCCATTTGAACTTGGGTATTCCCGGCGTGATGTGCGTAGGTGCCTCCTGTGGTTGCTTCGCCGAGTATCTGTATTTAACCGCTGCCAAGCGCAGTGTGGAGCCGATCTTGGCGGTGCTGATCCCCATTTTAGCCACGCTGTTGGGTGGCGCGTTGATGGGACTGATCTATTCCTTTTTGACGGTTACGCTGCGTTGTAACCAAAACGTGACAGGTTTGACGCTGACGACCTTCGGTGTCGGCGTATCGGACTTCATGATCGCCAAAACCGGTGCAATTTACAGCAAAGGAAGCAAATATTTCACAGCCGCGCTGCCGTTTGCCGATGATCTGGGCTGGTTCGGTAAGATCTTTTTCTCCCACGGCATTTTGATTTATCTGGCCATTGCGATTGCCCTTATATCATCGTTCGTGCTTTCCAAAACCAGGATCGGATTGAATTTGCGTTCAGTGGGCGAAAACCCCGCTACGGCCGATGCGGCGGGCATCAATGTGGCGCGGTATCGCTATATGGCCACGTGTATCGGGTGCGCCATTGCCGGCTTGGGCGGCTTGTCTTTTGTCATGGACTACCTGCATGGCAACTGGGAATATTGCATCGACGCCATCGGGTGGTTGGCAATCGCGCTGGTCATCTTCACCGTTTGGAAGCCCAATTTGGGCATCATCGGCTCCATTGTATTCGGTGCTCTGTATATTGCCAGTAGTTACATTACCGGTGTCAGTTTTGCCAGCAAGGAACTGTTCAAGATGCTGCCCTACATCGTCACGATCGTGGTGCTGATCTTTACCAGTATTCGTGACAAAAAGGAAAATCAGCCGCCCCAAAGCTTGGGCTTGCCGTATTTCCGCGAAGAGCGATAACCTTAAAAAAGCACCTGCTTTCGGTTGACGAAGGCAGGTGCTTTGCTTTATACTGGAATAGGAAAGGCGGTGAGGCTATGAAACGAACCGGGGCCATTGCTTGGGTAGTGATAGGTTGCTTATGCATGAGTTGCTTGTGCGGGTGCGGCGATATCCTCACGCAAATAAAGGATACAGCCTCCTCGGTGCTTCAAGCCGTCGTTACCGATGGTAATAGTTTTCCTGCGGCACCTCCGTTGGAACCCCTCGGGGAAGAAAAGCCCCTCGTTGAAGGCTTGACGCCTCTTTCCAAGCGGGAGTATTACGGATACGCCTTGCTTGCCAAGGAGGAGAACGGTACGGCGCTGCAAACGGTCTATAACCGCTTGGCGGCAGGCGTAGAAGCCATGGATGAGGAGATCAATTTGAACGATAGCACCGCTTGGGTGACGGTGGATCAGCTTAATATGGTGTGGCTGTGGTACTGTGCCGATTACCCGCAGCATTTTTGGAGGAACAACGGCTATGCCTATAAATGGGATAAAAACAGCGGCAATGTCATGAGCATTTCTCCGGAATACACCATGACCAAAGAGGAGCGAGACACAAACGAACCGCTTGTGGAGGCGGCTGCCACCGCCATTTTGACCGACCTGCGCGGCCTTTCCGGCGAATACGAACGTGAGCTGGCAATACACGATGCTATGGCAACAGCGGTGACATACGACAAAGAAGCGAAGTACGCCTATGATGTGTTTGGTGCTTTGGCGGAGGGCAAGGCTGTGTGCGAGGGCTATGCCGAAGCCTTTCAATACCTCCTCCATCAGGCAGGTATCCAGTGCTTGATCGCCGTAGGAACGGGTAATAGCGAACTTCACGGCTGGAATGTGGTGCGTATCGATGGCAACTATTATTTTACGGATGTGACATGGGACGACACCGAGGAAAAAGACATACCGGTGATGCACACCTATTTTAACCTTACCGAAGAACTGTTAAAACGAGACCATGTGCTGGATTTGACAAGTAGTTATCCATTACCGCCTTGTACCGCTATCGCTGCCAATTATCATGTGAAGAACGGCAGTATGGTGGAGACTTTTTCGGTTCAGCAGATCGTCGGCTTGCTGAAAAAAGGCAAGGGAACAGCTGAAGTGTATCTGGCAAAACAAACTCCGCAGGAATATTGGGATTGGTTTGCGGACAACTCCCGCGCCATTGCCGATAAAATCGGTTTTGCCGGAAAAGGCTACGATTGCAGCGGGTACATGACCGATTTCGGTATCCGTATCACGATAAAATAAACACAGCCCCTCGCCGAGTACTCGGCGAGGGGCTTTCCTTTAATGTTCGGTTTGAACCGGCTGGTTCGTGGGAGAAGCGGACATTCGGCGGCGCAGAAGGATGTAGGTTACGATCAATGCCACACCGACGACACCGGTAATGACGGCGGTGATCGTCAGATCGTGAGTGAACACCTCTATAATGGGGGTGATGATTGTGGAGATAGTAGAAGCGGCATCGTCGATAAGTGCCGTCAACAAGGAACTGCCCAATATACCCGCCATGGTGCCTACCAACAGGGTGGCTACCAAGGAGTCAATACCCAGCCACAGTAAGCCTTGAAAGCGCTTAAAACGGCACGCATAGACGATGGCGGCGCTCAGTACTAACGTCACACACAGCACCACGGTAATCATAGGGTCGAGGAACTGACGGATCAGTGCAAAGGGATCCTCCTCGCCCTCCGGTACGGGTTCGGGGAGGGGGAGAGCCTCCACGATGGTATCCGCATGGGTATCCACCGCTTCACGGATATGTTCTTTGATCTGCTCCACCGTGACTTCGGAATCCTCCGCTATGTACGGTTCCACGAA
>JAFVQV010000012.1 GCA_017504645.1 Clostridia bacterium
GGCAACATGATCATGAGCACCATGGTCTGCTGGACACGGTCAGTGGCGCGGGAAATGGTATAGGCCAGCGGAAAGGCCAACACCAAGCAAATCACCGTCGCAACGGCACCGTAAAAAATGGAAATGCCAAAAGTGCCGGCGTATTCCCAAATGGAGGATAAATTCGCCAGCGTAAAATGCCCATTTGCATCGGTAAACGCAAACCACAGCACGATACCGAGAGGAATAATGGTAAACAGCAGCATCCACAAAGTGAACGGAGCGGCGGCAGCCTTCGATTTGATCATGATTCTGCCTCCGTATACTCCTCGGTAAGGTCGATCTCCGGGTTGGCCATTTCGTCAAATTCCTCGGAGTAGGAGCTATAGTCACCAAACATACCCGAATATTCGGATTTTTTCATGATATGGATATCCTCGGGGTTCAGCACGATACCGATCACCGAATCCACGGGGTAATAATCGGTGGTCTGGATCATCCATTTAAAGCCTTTGAAATCCACAATGGTCTCAAAATGCACGCCTTTAAAGGTCACCGCCGTGACCTTACCCGTCAGATTACCTTTATCGGCGGGAACAATATCAATATCCTCGGGGCGGATGACCACATCCACCGGCTCATCCTTTTCAAAACCCGCATCCAGACATTTGAATTTACGACCGAAAAACTCCACCAAATAGTCCTCGTGCATAATGCCGTCCAGAATATTACTTTCGCCGATGAAATCCGCTACAAAGGCATTTTCCGGCTCGTTATAGATATCCTGCGGCGTGCCGATCTGCTGAATACGGCCCGCGTCCATCACCACCACGGTATCGGACATGGAAAGAGCTTCCTCTTGATCGTGAGTCACGTAAATAAAGGTGATGCCCAAGCTCTTTTGAATATTTTTCAGCTCCACCTGCATATCCTTGCGCAGCTTCAGGTCAAGGGCGGCCAACGGCTCGTCCAACAGCAGTACGCGGGGATTGTTCGCCAAGGCACGGGCAATGGCGACCCGCTGCTGCTGACCGCCGGATAAAGTATCCACCCGACGTTTGTTAAATCCGACCAGGTTCACCAGCTTCAGCATACGATCCACCGTCTCGCGGATCTCATTCGCCTTTTTCTTTTGAACGCGCATACCGAAAGCCACGTTATCCTCCACATTCAGGTGCGGGAACAACGCGTAGCGCTGAAAAATGGTATTTACCGGCCGTTTATACGCCGGCAAGTCGGTCATGTCCTTTCCGTCAAAAAAGACATTACCGCTGTCAGGAGAAACGAAGCCGCCGATGATTCTCAGCGTCGTGGTCTTACCACAGCCGGACGGGCCCAGTAAGGTCACGAATTCTCCGTCGGAGATGTTGAGATTCAAGGAATTCAACACCTGCTCTCCGTCAAATGACACGGTAATGTCCTTCAATTTAATAATTTCTTTTGCTTGCATGGCGGCATCCCCCTTTGCGGTGTATATATGGCGTCCTGCCATATACAAAAGTTTCCCGTTGACGCCAAGCGGCGCCGTCGGACGCGAAACCGCGGTACTTTGAGCAACGCCCTCCGCAAAGGGTTTTTCACAGCCGTCAAACAGCGACTGCGGCGATGCCTCATACCGCCTTATGGTTCATGCTAGATGCGCGTCTGAATAACACAGACAACAGATTACAATATAACGGGTTTCCCTTTAAAAGTCAATATATTTCCGCATTATTTTGAAAAACCCTGTGGTTATCGGAAATTCGAGCAAAAAAGGCTGCAAAATCCTGCCAATTCCTCCCTTTTCCTCGCTTTTCCTCTCGTTGGATCACCGATTTTTGATACGCGCCCAATACTCGGCAAATGCTTTTTCGTTTTTATTGTCACCGGGTTGGTAGTACACGGCATCTTTGACGCAATCCGGCAAGTACTGCTGTTCCACCCAGTGATCGGGATAGCTGTGGGGGTACAGGTAAAACTGCCCCTTAACCTTAGCATCCTCGCCGTCAAAGTGTTTGTTTTGCAGTTGGCGCGGAATAGCACCCACCTTACCCTTTTGAATATCCTCCATCGCCGCAGCAATGGCATCGTGTCCCGAAACGGATTTCGGCGCCATGGCCACCATAATGACTGCGTCTGCCAAGGGGATCCGTGCCTCCGGCAAGCCCACCTGCAACGCCGAATCCACCGCTGCTTTGACGATAGGTAATATCATAGGATACGCCAGTCCCACGTCCTCGGCGGCACACACCAGCAACCGACGGCACACTGACGGCAGATCCCCCGCCTCCAGCAACCGCGCCAGATAGTATACTGCTGCGTTGGGATCGGAGCCCCGCATGGATTTTTGAAAAGCGGACAGCAGGTCATAATGCTCATCCCCGTCACGATCGTACCGCATGGCGCTTTTTTGAGCCACCTGCCCCACCGTTTCCCGCGTAACGGTCAGTGTGCCCGTTTCATCGGCACGGGATGCCAGTACGCACAGTTCGACCGCGTTAAGGCATTTGCGCACATCCCCGCCACAGGCCACCGCAATGGCGTGCTCCACGCCCTCCTCCACCGTAATGGTGGTCTTTTGCTCTTCTTCCAAGAACTTAAACGCACGGGTAACCGCACGCTCCGTCTCCTCCGGCTGCACCGTCTTGAATTCAAACACGGTCGCACGGCTGAGAATGGCGCTGTACACATAAAAATAGGGGTTTTCCGTGGTGGAGGCAATGAGGGTAATGTTGCCGTTTTCGATATGTTCCAACAACGTTTGTTGCTGCTTTTTATTAAAATACTGTATCTCGTCCAGGTACAGCAGAATGCCGCCCGAGCCGGCCAGGGTGTTGACCTCGTCCGCCACCGCACGAATATCCGCCGTGGATGCGGTTGTACCGTTCAAACGGTGCAGACGCATATCCGTACGCGCGGCAATGATCCCCGCCAGTGTGGTCTTGCCCACGCCCGACGGACCGTAAAAGATCATGTTGGGGATCTTGCCCGATTCGATAATGTTACGCAGTGCTTTCCCGGGAGCAAGCAGATGCTGCTGTCCCACCACATCGTCCAACGTACGAGGGCGCATGCGGTCTGCCAAGGGTGCCGTAATCATGGAATCACCTCGGCCTCTATCATACCTTTTTTTGTGACAATATGCAAGTGTTTCCACGGCATTTCGCATTGACACGCTCTGCATCAAATGTTAAAATTCAGACAAGGATGTGATAATATGACAAAAAAAGAACGCGCCGCACAGGCTGTTGCCCGCTTGGCGCTGAAATATCCCGATGCGGTCTGTTCGCTGGATTATGAGGAGGGCGACGCCTTTCGGCTGCTGGTTGCCACGCGGCTGTCCGCGCAGTGCACCGACGCCCGCGTGAATCTGGTAACCCCCGCTTTGTTCGAGCGGTTCCCCGACGCGGCCACCCTTGCCGCCGCCACCGCCGAAGAAGTAGAGCCCTACATCCGCTCCTGCGGCTTGTATAAGACCAAGGCGCGAGATTTAGTTGCCATGGCACAAATGCTGATGGAAAAGCACGGCGGTCAGGTCCCCTCTACCATCGAGGAACTGACCACTCTGCCAGGCGTGGGACGCAAGACCGCCAACTTGGTGTGCGGTGATATTTTTCACACACCCGGTGTGGTGGTGGCGGATACCCACTGCATCCGCATTTCTAACCGCCTTGGCTTGTGCGACAGCAAGGACCCCCGCAAGGTAGAGGATCAGCTGCGTGCGCTGCTGCCCGCCGCTCAAAGCAACGATTTCTGTCATCGGCTGGTACTGTTTGGACGGGAAGTATGCGACGCCCGTTCGCCACACTGCGACTCCTGTCCCCTTGCTGATTTCTGTCCTAGTGTATCATAAGCCGTACTTTTTGCTCGGCAAATCGATATATCGGCACCGCCAACAAACTGAGGAACCCCCACAGCACCGTATACAGCAGGCACACCTGTCCGTGCAGATTGGCAAACATATGACTGTAGTCCCACACATTCAGTTTCAGGCGTAGATTTACCACCAGGCCACTGATATACTCCACCGCTGTCACTGCCAACGCGCAGGCCGAACCCACCGCCAACGCACCCCTACTACGCAGGCGGTTGCCGATGCGCCCAATCAAGTGAAAACAGCTGCCACCGACAAAAAACATGGACCAATGACTGTAGCCGCGCCACAAAATTTCGATCAGGTTATAGCAAAAGCCACCCATGCAAAACAACAGCAAAAAACAACCAAACCGCTTTCGATACACCGTATCTCCCCCATTCTCGGTATCAGTATCTCACCGTGGAGAGCAGGTATACGAATACGGCATAAAAAATCCCGTACGAATTGTTCGTACGGGATTTTAGTTTATTTATTCATCTAAGGCGAACACGACGCCGTCCATATCCAAGAAGGTGGAAGCGCGGGGCGTCAGCGAGTGCCTGCTGTTCAGGTACAAGCCGATATGGGAGGTATTGCCGCTTTTGGCAGCGGTAACCTGATATTCCAACAGATCGTTTGCCGCTTCGCAGGCGTGATCGATAAAGCTGTTAACCAAATGCATGTCATTCAGCTCGACATATACCTTACGGGAGATCTTCTTTGCCTTTTCAAACTTTGCCATAAACACCATGGTGAGCAGGCACAAAAAGGCCGACAGCACACCACCACTGTAAAAACCGTAGCCCACGGCGATGCCGATTGCCGCCGTTGCCCACATGCCTGCCGCCGTCGTAAGACCCACGATGGAATTATTGCCCTTGACAATGATCATACCGGCACCAAGAAAACCGATGCCGGAAATAACCTGTGCCGGAATACGCGCCACATCGCCGGTTTGGCCTAAATACGAAGAAATGTAAATGCTGGTGAGTGAAGTAAGCGCCGAGCCAAGGCAGACCAAGGCGTGTGTACGCATACCCGCCGCCTGACCGTGGCGCGCCCGTTCCGCGCCGATAACGCTTCCCAGCAACACCGCCAACAGCAAGCGAGCCGACGCGGATATCCAGTTATAATCATGCAAAATCGATTGTGCATCGGCCAAAAAGGCCATTACCATTTCCAAAATGCATCCTCCTTAACACGATATTTATCCGTCATTCGATAGTTCAGTGACAGTTTCATCGGAAACCGTTTCTTCTTTTTTGCGCAACAGTCGTTTTTTTAGTTCTACACCCTCATACCGTTGCCTTGCCTGTACACGCCCATAAAAATCTGTGTTACAAGTCGGGCAATGAAACGGAGCCGTAAAGGCGTGGTGATAGCTCTTCCAGTTACCGGTGCGCTTCAAAATTCGACC
>JAFVQV010000108.1 GCA_017504645.1 Clostridia bacterium
ATCTTGTTTCTGAAAATGAGGAACAAAACGATAAGCGGAACCGAAATGACAACCACCGCCGCCATCATGGCGGGGATATTCTCGCGACCGAATCCGTTTTCGCGGATCTCCTGAATACCGTTTGAAACCAGGTAATACGCGGGGTTGTTGGTGATCAATCGCGGCCACACATAGGAATTCCAGCACTCAATGACCTTGAGGATGGTAATGGTAACAAGGGTAGGACGGCAAATGGGAACCAGCACACGCAAAAGATATTTGAGGTCTGTGGTGCCGTCCACCTTGGCCGCAAGATACAGCTCGTCCGGTACCTGCTCGAAGTTTTCCTTGAGCAGATAAATGTAAAACACCGACACCACCGAGGGGAGGATCAGACCCGTAAAGGTATTGCGCAGATCCAAGTTGGTGATGGTGGTAAAGTTGGTAATGACCACAAGCTCCGTGGGGATCATCATCAGTGCCAGGAAGCCTACAAAGACGATATTCTTGCCGGGGAAATTCAATCTGGCAAAGGCATACGCCGCAGGAATGATAACAATGAGCATCAGCGCGGTAGTAGCCACGGTAAAGATCAGCGTATTCAGAAAATACTTGGCAAGAGGCACTGCCGTAAAGGCGTCTATGTAATTCTGAATGGTGGGAGAAAGGGTGAAAAACTTGGGAATATACTCGGCGTTATACGCGCCGTAGCTTTTGACGGAGGTCAAAAGCATCCAGTAAAAAGGAAACAGAACAACAAGAGCCCAGATGCCAAGGAAGGCATAAACAATGACCTTCAGCACCGTCCGCCGCACACGCGCCGACCGCTCAATACCTGCATAATCCAATTCATCTTGCATCGATCTTCCCTCCTTTTTAGTGGTAGACGTGCTTACGCCGTATCAAAAGATTGATACAGGTGATGGTCAGCACGATCAAGAAGAGTACAATAGCCGCAGCCGATGCATAGGAGGGGAATCCGCCGCTGTCACCGTACAGCATATCGTAAACATAACCTACAATGGTATTCATCTGCGCCGCGTTGAGATTGACGCCAAACAACGCCACCGCATCGCTGTATGCCTTGAAGGCGCCGATAAAGCCCGTGATGACAAGATAAAACAGCATGGGCGAGATCATGGGCAGGGTGATGCGCGTAAACATGCGCCACCGCGAGGTACCGTCGATACGCGCCGCGTTATAATAATCCTGCTTGACCGAGGCCAAAGCACTTGTCAGCACCAAGATCTTAAAGGGCATAACGACCCAAATGGTATACAGGCAGAGCACCAGCATCTTGGCCCAATAGGGACCGTCGATAAAGTCCACCGCCGTACCGCCAAACAGCTTGATCAGCAGATTGACCATACCGTCGGTATAGGCTGTCTTCTTAAAAAGGATCATAAACACAAGCCCCACCGCCAATGTATTGGTCACATAAGGAAGAAAATACACCGTCTGAAACAGCTTACGAAGCGCCTTGATGGAGGACAGCGCCACCGAAATGACAAGGGCAAGAATGGTAGAAAGCGGCACGGTAATAGCCACCAGGATAAAGGTGTTCTTGACCGCCTGCAAAAAATAGGGATCGTGAAGTATGTACCGATAATTATAGGTTCCGACGCCAAAAAATGTCTGCGACGCGGAGTTGTAGCCCTCCTCGAAGGAGTAGATCAGCACATCGATCAGCGGGTACACCATAAATGCGCCCAAAAAGAGAATGGCGGGAAGCAGATACAGCCAGCCCTTCATATTTTTATTATCCAAAAAATGCACCTCCCGACGTTGTTACGCAGTAGCTCCCTGCCCGAGGCAGGGTGAAAATGGATATTCTTATTTTAGTATACCATATTTATCCCTCAAAGTAAAGATAAATATTGGATAAAAATGCAGGCTTTCGCAGGGCATGTGTAGGTACAAATGCAAGATTTTCCGGCGGTTCACATCATCGTTTTGCGATAAGAGCCCGGCGTCATACCTGCATATTTTTTGAAAAAGGCATTGAAATAATATTCGTCCGAAAATCCCATCCTTTCACCGATATCCTTCAGTGAAAGCGAGGGATCCGCAAGAAGCTCCTCAATGCGCCTCACCCGCTTTGCACGTATGATCTCGGCGGGAGACTGCCCCTCGGAGGCAAAAATGCGGGACAACTGACGCTCGCTTACGCCGCAATAGGCCGCCACCTCAGATACCGTAGGCGCCTGCTCGATGTTGTCCTGTATATATTGCGTTGCCAAAAAGATGCGAGAATCAAGAGTATCATCCTCTGCCGCATTTTCCTTGATGCCGAGAGCACGAAAGATCAGAACAATGCTTTCAAGAAGCCATGCACCGATCAGCGACTCTGACAGACTGCGCCGTCGGTTTGACTCTATGATGATATTGGCCAAATTGTCCATCACCCGTGTCGGCACCTGACAAATCGCGCACAAGCTCACCGCTTCAAAAAGACTTTGGGGCGCGGCGGTGAAGGTAATGGATGTTTTGGCAGCATTGGGAGAGTTATCCAATACGATGTGGCGCACATTGGGGGGGATCACCAAAAGCTGACCGCCTCGAATATCCCACACCTCATCCCCTACACCATAAGCCTGATGTCCGCTTTCAACAATATGGATCTCAAAGCCCGTATGATGATGCGCCTTGCGTGTTGTTTGGTGGGAGTCAGCCAAAACGGCGATCTGTTTACAATAGCATTGGCGAATTCCAATAGTCTCCAAAGCGTTTCCGTTTTGATCGGACTGTTTGAACAGAATTTTCATAAAATCACC
>JAFVQV010000109.1 GCA_017504645.1 Clostridia bacterium
ACTCCTGCAGTGCGGCACCACGGTGACAATTTCAAGAACCGATTGGTATGCGATGTGATCTATTATATCGATAGTCATCTGTTCAGTATGAAAAATCTGACGGATATCAGCCATCATCTGGGATACAGCTACTCGTACATTTCTCAGCTGTTTTCCGAAACCATGGGCGTTGGCTTGAAAAGCTATTTCCAGGAACAGCGGTTTGCCAAGGCCGCGGAGCTGATGCAGCGGCATATCAGCGTAACGCAGATCGCCGAAATGCTGGGCTTTGACTCGGCAAGCTCCTTCAGCCGTTCGTTCAAAAAGCGGTACGGCATGTCTCCCTCGGCTTATGGGGAATTGGCAGAAAGCAAGGCGGAAAACCCACCCGACCGAGAAAGCATAGAAGAATAACGGACTTCCGATATGGAACGAACAGCCGTGTAATTTGATAAAGGAGAGAACGATATGAAAAAGTTTTCCATTGGCATTATGGCGGATTCCCTGCTGCTTCCGCTGGAAGAAAGCCTGAAGGTGAGCAGTCAACTGGGCGCGGATGGCGTGCAACTGTACGCGGTTGAGGGGCAGATGGCCCCCGAAAATCTTTCGGCTGCTAAGCGGGGCGAGCTGCGCACCATGCTGGCGGACAACGGCCTGCAGGTGTCGGCGCTGTGCGGTGATCTGGGCGGTCACGGCTTTACCCGCCGCGATGAGAACCCGCTGAAGATCGAGCGTTCCAAGCGCATCGTGGATCTGGCACTGGATCTGGGCAGCAAGGTCATTACCACCCACATCGGTGTGGTGCCGGAGGATACCACCTGCGATACGTATCGTGTTCTGCAGGAAGCCTGCAATGAGCTGGCAGAGTATGCCTATCGCAACGGTGCCCATTTTGCGGTGGAAACCGGTCCTGAACCGGCTGCCCGTCTGCGCACATTCTTAGATAGCCTGTCCACTACCGGAGTGGGTGTCAACCTTGACCCCGCTAACCTGGTGATGGTGACGGGGGACGATCCGGTGCAGGCGGTGCACACACTGGCCCCCTATATCGTACATACTCACGCCAAGGACGGACGGATGCTGTTAAAGACGGATCCGCAGATCATCTACGATTTCTTTGCGGAAGGCGGCATCGGCGATCTGCGTTTGGGCGACTATTTCCTGGAAACTCCGCTGGGCATGGGCGATGTGGATTTCCCTGCCTATCTGGCGGCACTGGAAGCCATCGGCTACAACGGCTACCTCACCATCGAACGGGAAGTGGGTGCCGATCCGGCGGCGGATATTCGTTTAGCGGTCAAATTCCTGCAAGAACACATGGGCTGAGCCTGTCGCATTAAAGGGGTAGCATCGGTAACATGGACTCAAAAAAGATATATGGCCTTGCTCTGATCGGATGCGGTCATATCGGTTGTCAACACCTGGAAGAAATGTACTATCGCGATAACATTCGTATTATCGGTGTGGCGGATGCTTCACCGGAATGTGCACAGCAGGCGGCGCGGCGTTTCGGCGCCTTGCGCTGTACCACCGATTATCGGGAGTTGCTCACCGATGAGCGGGTGGATATTGTGATCGTGGCGACCTATTCTTCCTCCCACCTAACCATTGTGAAGGACTGTGTGGCACATGGCAAGCACGTACTGTGCGAAAAGCCCATCGGGGTGTCCTTGGCTGAGGGCGAGGAATTTGTGCGGGTGGTAAAAGAGGCACAGACAAAGGTGCTGGTGGCGCACATTTTGCGTCACAACCAATCCTACATCTGCATCCGCAACCTGATCCGCTCCGGTGAGATCGGGGAACTGCGCGTGATGCGCATGGCGCAGAACCATCACGCCATGAACTGGCCTCGTTATCGCCGTCTGCTGGAGGATTGCACGCCGGTACTGGATTGCGGTGTGCATTATCTCGACATTGCCCAGTGGATCACCGGCGCATCGATCTGCGAGATATCGGGAGTGGGTACTCGCATCGAGGAGGATTCGCCCGACCTGAACTATACCATGCTCAATTTCCGTATGTCCAACGGCTGTGTAGGGTACTACGAGGCGGGATGGAGCCGCAATATGTCCTCCGGCAACCTGAAGGAGTTTATCGGCACGAAGGGTCATATTACCCTGCAAATGCGCGACCAGCGTAGCAGCGATCGGGAGGAGGGCGACCTTATCACCGTCTACTACAGCGAAACGGGGGAATATCGGTCCATCAATCTGGATGTTGTGTATAAGGATATGTACGCACAGCTGCGTACCCTGATTGACATGATCGAGAACGATTCTCCTGCCGATCCCGATATTGACAGCGTATTTTCTGCGTTCCGCGTGGCGGTCAAGGCACAGGAAGCCATCAAAAAAGGGATTACCCTGCGGTTGGACGCCACAACCTGATATCACAAGAAAGGCTGCGCGCAGCCTTTCTTTTTTGCGTCTTGCTTTTGCGATTGCAAGTGCTATAATTTAGAAAAGAGGTGATGAAATGTATCCGCAGAATTTGCACACCCATGGCGTCCTGTGTGACGGCAAGGACGATTACGAAAGCACCGTCCGGCGCGCGCTGGAGCTGGGCTTTTCCGCCATCGGCTTTTCGGGGCACTCGTATATGCCCTATTCTCCCGCCTATGGTATGAGCAAGAAAAAAACGGCGCAGTATCGCGCACTGGTAAACGGGCTGAAAGAAAAATATCGCGGCCGCATCGATGTGTTTTGCGGGATCGAATTTGATATGTATTCCGACGACGATCTGTGCGGGTACGATTATGTGATCGGATCTCTTCATTACTTCAAGCGAGGCGACCGCTATATCGGATTCGACCGCAACGCAGAGCAGGTACAGGCGGTGATCGATGAGGAATTCGGCGGCGACGGCATGAAATACGCACAGGCGTATTACGAGGAGCTCTGTCATCTGCCCGAATACGGGAAAATGGACATCGTCGGTCATTTTGACCTCATCACCAAGCACAGCGACACTCACCGCTTTTTCGATGAAAATTCCCCTCAATACCGTGCTTGGGCACTGGAAGCAGTACACACCTTGGCGGAGACCATCCGTGTCTTTGAGGTGAATACCGGTGCCATTGCACGGGGATATCGGCGCACACCCTATCCCGCTCCCTTTATCTTAAAGGAAATACGGGAACTGGGCTGTGGCGTCGTGATCGGCTCCGACTGCCACGACAATCGGTATCTTGACTGTCGTTTTCAGGAGTCGCTGGAGCTTATTCGTGCCTGCGGTTTCCGTGAAGTCCTCACCTTGACCCCCCGCGGCTTCACCGCCGCACCCCTCGATTAAAGGAGTTCATTATGAATATCATTTCCATGATCATGGCGATGTTTTCGCTGTTTGGCGCGTTCGATCTGCTTATCGGCAATCGGCTGGGTGCGGGCAAGGAATTCGAACGGGGTATACGGCTGCTGGGTACCATGGCACTGTCTATGATCGGCATGATCGTCATCGCGCCGCTGATCGCTCATCTGCTGCAGCCGTTGCTCAGTGGCATCCCCGATGAGTTTCCCTTCGACCCCTCCTCTATAGCGGGCATTCTGCTTGCCAACGACATGGGCGGTGCTCCTTTGGCAATGAAGCTTGCTAAGACAGAAGCCGCCGGCTATTTTAACGGTCTGGTGGTGTCCTCTATGATGGGGGCGACCATTTCTTTTTCGCTCCCCTTTGCCTTCAACGAAGTGGGAAAGGAACAACACGATGACCTGCTGTTGGGGCTGATGTGCGGTATCATTGTGATCCCGTTGGGTTGCTTTATATCGGGACTGATGATCGGCATGCAGATAACGGAGCTGCTCGTCGATCTGACACCGTTGCTTGTATTTTGCATACTGCTGGCGGTTGGCTTGCTCAAATTCCCCAAAATCAGCATCCGCATCTTCAATGTGATTGCCGTTGTCATTCGTTGTGTGATCCTGTTGGGATTGGCGGTTGGTATTTTCAAATACCTCACCGGTATCCAACTGATTCCGCACACCGCCTCCATCGAGGAGGGCGTTTCCGTTGTTTTCAATGCGTCAGCAGTCATGTCCGGCGCCTTTCCTTTGATGTGGCTGGTCTCCAAGCTGCTATCTCGCCCGTTGAAAGCACTGGGCCGGAAGATCGGGATCAACGAGACCTCCGCGCTGGGCTTTGTGTCTACCCTGGCGACCAATGTAACCACTTTCAGTC
>JAFVQV010000013.1 GCA_017504645.1 Clostridia bacterium
CACACCGTGGACTGCAAATTTGTCGTCCAGCGTAATGCTGACAAAGGCTTTGATCGGTCGTTCCGTATCCAAAAGCTTGTTGACCCTGACATCGATTTTCATACTTCATCACCTCCGTTTCTCTATTTCTCTTTTGCTCTGGCACTCGTGCTCGATGTCGTGTATAGAACAAAAAAAGCTCACGAACTTGCTTTCGCAAGCTCGTGAGCTTTTCATCGTCTGTACACTATTAAGTTGTAAAATGTTGTAATCGCATATCCAGCATGTTCGATTTGCAAGAGGGGGGTTCGAGTCTTGGCACTTTTTGAACGTTTTTTAAGGATAATTGTATTGTTATTTAACTGCAAAACCCTTTATTTAAGCGGTTTTTCATAAAAGTCCTATAAAAACATTCGTACCATTGCGAGTGTTCTTACAGGATCTGAGAGTTCTGTAAGGGCACTCGCTTTTTTGTGCGTAAAAAACGCTGTTTTCCCTCGTATTGCTATTGGTACAGAGGTAGAAGAATAATTGATCGTCACGCCTTTTCTTGCCTGCAATTCATCTAGAACCTCACCTGATATATCATAGAACCGATACCGTTATAGCGAATGACCAGTCCTTGTCTTTTATGCCGTTAATTTTTATAATACATCTCAATATAAATTGAAGCACCAGCGGAGTTTCTTTACCAATTCTCAGGCGATTTTTGTCGTCATAATGACCATTCATTAATAATACTATCCTTGCAAAAGAACCCCATCGACCTGGGCCGATGGGGTTCTTTGATTTATTCTTTAAGAGGGATCTTAAATACCAGTTTTAAAAACGTATTTGCCCCTAAAGGATTTAAAGGAGCATGCAGATCTTGCGGGCCAAACACGGCAAACATGCCATCAAATAAATGAATATCGGTAGCGCACTCCTCCGCCACTTGATAAAACGCCGCATCGCATTTTTCATCGTATTCCACCGTACAATTTCCGTCCTGCAAGCTTGCCCAAAAAATTTTTTCGTTTCCGGCAAGCACAACCTGTACATCTATGTATCGCCGATGTGCTTCAAAACAATAATTCTCGCGTGGAACGCCCTCCTGTACCATGACAAAAATCCCGTTGGATAGTTCATACCGCTTTTCGGTGATAGTCTCCGGTGCGTGCTCAAGCAAGAATTTCTCTACCACCTGACACCCTTTGAAAGCATAGGTGCCCAGCAAGCCGATCTTATCTACAATCACGGTAGATCCTCCAATCTTACGCTTGCCACCTCGATACATTCCTTCCGCTTCGAACATATCACCCATAAGCGATCTTGCCAGATCACGGTATGGGGATACCCATATAAGCCTCCCTTATACATGCCGGCGAATTGCTGGGTATAGGGCGCATCGGACAGAATGACATGGGTGCCAAAGTTTTCACCGTCTTCGGACAGACACAACACCAATGGATTGCGGCCGCCTCCCGGCACTGTATTTCCCACATAGTAATACCGACCATCGGGCAGACGCCCTGCATCAAATTTACTTCCATCATCCGTCATACCGGTAGGAAATGGTTCGCTCCAATGCTCACCGTCGTCCACACTTTCACTGCACCACAAAGTGCTGCCGTTTGTGCGCAGCAACATATGCAGGACATCATCATCGGTTTGATAAAAAGCACCTTCACACATCAAGCGAACATCCCAACCGCGTTCGCGCGTGATCCATTGGATGCTTTCCGAGTCGTCAATCACCGGACGCCCGTCAAAACAATTTCCATAAACACCTGTCACGATGTATTCCGACACGCCTTTAGGATCATCCGTATACGGGAAACTGATATTACCGCTAATGATCAATCTACCCGATCTTGTAGCGCGAGGGCCGTGATTGGGTACCATATATAGCGGCAACCATGTGATCTCGCTCCAATGAATACCGTCTGTGCTAGTCAAATATCCGCAACGGGTATTTTGGTGATGAGCGTCCTTCTTGGGACGATCTCCTTTTTCATCCAATTGGGCTTCATCATACTCATAGCAACCCACATACGCGATCAAAGTATCACCGTATACATGCATACCTGTCGCCGTCAGCACCGAGCGCGTACTGCCTGCCATCACATGATCTGCCAGCACGCAGGGCGTGGACCAATTCCCGTCCGTCTCTCGATACGCGATCATTACTCGCTGGCGCACATCGTCTTCATTAAATCGCCCGTTGGACCAAATAGCATATAATTTATCTTGAAATACAGCCAATGAGGCATGATGGGCATAACTATGACCCTCACGCGGAGGACCTATCTCGACATGCTCAACTTCTACCCGATAAGGTCCGTCAACCAATGTATTGTTAATCATCGTTTTTCTCCTTTTCAAAAGGAACTGTTTTCTGCCGATATCTTGTCTTGAAAACGCCCCTCTGTGCCCTCACAGGCACAGAGGGGCAACGTGTTTATTTCTTGGAAACAAGGCGTTTGGTCGCCGCCATCATAGCCACAGCAAATGCCAGCATAGCTGTCATCACAATAACCACGGGGAATTTAAAGCCCGTATCGGGATTCGAATTGGTTTCGGAATCGCCTGCTGCAGTGGTTTTCGTTGTCGTAGTTGTCTTGGTGGAAGCCGAGGCTTTATCCATATAAGACTGAATCGACAAGTCGTTAAAGAACGCAAAGGTGTTGCGTGTCTTCAAGTTAAAACCGCCACCGGTGTATGCATGCTTCAGCGTATGTTCCAGTACAGGCTCATCGCCATCACCCAAATACAGTGCTGCATATTTTCCATCCACATACAGCCGCACATGGAACGGGTCATCACCCACCACACCGGAGGGCACTACCCAACTTTTCTCCAATTCGTCCACATCATCTGCACGGTAGTACAGGAAGACCGTACCTTGGTTAAACACAAAGCTGTAATACGGGCCCTTGCCGCGATCTGCTTCGGTTGCGTTTTGGAGACCGAAATCGATGTAGTACTGTTTGCCGTCGCCCGCCAGATATTCGATATCCATATCCAACACGAAATTGCTCTGATTTACATTCACGGGCGACAGGTATTCGCGATAGGTAGACTCTGCAGAACCTACAAACTCCCAGTCGTCAATTTGGCTCAGCGCCTCGTTTTCTACCCACACCATATCGTTGCCAACTTCAGGCTTGGTGGGGATCAGGGAGCCTTCAGGCAATTCATCGGTGTAATAGGACACCTTGATATCGCTGTAGGTGGAGGTAGTTTTACGATCCGACAGATCAAAACCGCCGCCGGTATACGCTCTGCTCATCGTAACTTCCATCACCTGGGTGCCATTGATAAACAGCGTCGCTTTGGTCTTGTCGACGACTACTTTGACGGTAAATTCCGTACCGTCGTAGTTAGCCGGGAGATTGGTAGTAGAGCCCAAACGCACATCACCGCTGGAGCTGTTTTCCGGTCTCTCCCAATATTCAACCAGTTCGGGGGTCATACGGAAGAATCCGATCGGCCCCATAATGCGGTTGTTCAGATCCTGAATACCAAAGTTGAAAGTATTGACCTTATCGCCTGCAGTGGTGGTGATCTTATACTCAAAGGTAAAGTTATCTGCATCCAACTTGATGGGAGAAATCTTTTCCACATAGGTAGAGTTGGACATGTTTCTCCAATTGTTGATGTTTGACAGTTCTTTTACTTCAACTAAATAGCGCTCGCCGTCGGGAAGCGTCTCCTTCTTGCGATAAGTAGTCAGCTTCAGATTCGACACGGTAACATTGCCGTTTCTGCCGTAAAACTGGAAGGCACCGCCGGTAAACGATGCTTCGGTAGTTTTTGTTAATACCTTGTTACCGTCAAGATATACGGTCACCGATTTGTCGTTCACCATCAACTTCAGCTTATGAGAAACGGTCAAATCGGTTGCAACCGGTGCGTTAGCGATCGTTTCGGTGCCATAGTTCACGGTTACATTGTTCGCCCAAACCATAGCCTGCCATTTTGTACCAGTGGAGGTGATACCGTATTCTAACAAAAACGCATCTAAGGCCTCGTTGGTAGACTTGGATATGGGCGCAAAATCATACTCCAGAATGAACATCGAGCCTGCGCAACTTAACGGATCCGTACCAACCAGTCTATATCGACCCTCGCTATTGGAAGAGCCCGCATTCGGCAGGTTGATAACTACTTCCTCCAGACCTGTGCCATCGATCACCGTTTCCGGATCTTGAGTCGGCGAACCGGTCGTAGTGGTGGTCGTAGATCCATCCGTTGTTGTGGTAGTGGTGGAACCTGCCGTGGTCGTCGTAGCCGCAGGAAGTGTGCTGCTGATCTTCAGGCTGGTGAAGACCGTGTTGGCTGCCGCCACATTGTTGCTTCTGGAATGGAAGGTGAACGTACCGCCGCTGTAGGCCGTCGCCAATGTGGTGCTTGCGGCAAAAGCACCGTCTACAAACACGGAGCAAGCTGTACCATCAACCTCTATCCTCATCGTATGTGACACTGTAAGATCGGTATTCAGCGCCTTGGCAGGATCGCTGCCGCAGGTGATAGTTGTGCCAAAAAGGGTGATCTGTACAGGGTTTACACCTACGCCGAATTTCACGATATATCCAGCCACATTCGGTGCGTCAGCAGCTGTTGCCGGTGCCATCGTCACCTCTAAATTGAGCTTGGAGCCGGTATGTTCATAGG
>JAFVQV010000110.1 GCA_017504645.1 Clostridia bacterium
CTCCCGGCGGTAGAAGGTGGCCAGCTTGATGGTGTTGGCAATGATAAACAGGGAGACCAGCAACAGCAGAGCAATCACCCAACTGCCGACAGTCAGCACCAAATTGCGGAATTTGACCAGCGTAGCGGAAAGATCCTGGTTGTAGCTGACCGTATCCACGCCCTCAACGCCCTCGATCTGCTTGACCGTCTGTTCAAACACCGACAGATCGGTAAACCGAATCACAAAAGCATCTTGCAGCGGATTATCCTCCTGCAGATCGTCCAACAGATCACCAAATTCGTCTTGGTAACGCTGCAGCAACTCGTCCTTGGAATAGAATTCGACCGACTCAATATTCTCCATTCCCTCAATGGTTTCGCGGATCGTGGTATTCACGTCCTCTGTAGCACCGGAAACGGAATAGGCAACCACCAGGTTTTGCTGGTATGCCCAATCAAAGCCGTGCTCCACATTTTGGAACACCAAATACGCGCAGCCGGTGATCAGTAAACAGCACACCAAAATCAAAATAGAGGCCGCCGACATAAACCAGTTCTTGCACAGGCTGTAATACCCCTGCTTCAGCAGGTAACGAAATGTGTTAAACCGCATGAGGCGCCTCCTCCCCACTGTCGGATACCACACGGCCGTCTTGGATCTCGATCACACGGCGATGGAACGCCTTCACCAGATCCCGTTCGTGGGTAACGATCAGCACCGTGGTACCACGGCGGTTGATCTCCGTCAGCAGTTCCATAATTTCATAGGACATATCGGGATCGATATTGCCCGTAGGCTCGTCTGCGATAATGAGAGACGGATTGTTGACCAGTGCGCGGGCAAGGCCTACGCGCTGCTGTTCGCCGCCCGACAGTTCCATGGGATAGGACTTCGACTTGTGCTGCAGGCCGACCAGACCCAGTACATACGGGACACGCTTACGGATCTCGCGGTGGGAGGCACCCACCACTCTCATGGCAAACGCCACGTTGTCGTAGACCGTCATGGTATCGATCAAACGGAAATCCTGAAATACGATGCCCATGGAACGACGCAGGTAGGGAATTTGACGCTTTTTGAGCTTGGAAAGCTTGAAGTTGCAGACGATGACCTCGCCCTCATTTGCCACTTCCTCGCGCATAATAAGCTTCAAAAACGTGCTCTTACCCGCGCCGGATGCGCCGACGATAAAAACAAATTCGCCGGCTTCGATCTTTATATTCACATCTTTCAGTGCTTTGATGCCGGTATCATAGGTTTTATGTACCCCTCTGAACTCGATCAACCGATACGCCTCCTTGCTTTAAAACTTCTTACATTTTACACGATATGCCCTTCATGGGCAACACACATATACTGGAAATGCGTGTCACAGGCAGGCGTATTAATATTTCACGGGGTTGGCGTTGAGGTATTTTTTAACCATCAGTGCCACTTTGAAGACGATGGCGTCGTCAAATTCCCGCAGATCCAAGCCTGTCAGGCGCTTGATCTTCTCCAGTCGGTACACCAGCGTATTGCGGTGCACAAACAGCTTACGGGAGGTCTCGGACACGTTCAGGTTATTTTCGAAGAAACGCTGGATGGTGAACAGTGTCTCCTGATCCAACGAATCGATGGAGCCGCGCTTGAATACCTCTTTCAGGAACATCTCGCACAGCGTGGTTGGCAATTGATAGATCAGACGTGCCACACCCAGATTGTCGTAGCTGACAATGGCTTTTTCGGTATCAAATACCTTACCGACTTCCAAGGCGACCTGTGCTTCTTTGAACGAACGGGCCAGTTCCTTGATACCCTCTACCGGTGTACCGATACCCACATTGGCGCGGGTGTAGAATTCCCCACCCAAGGTATCCACAATGGATTGCGCCAGCTTTTCCAGGTCCTTGGAGTCGATGTTGGGACGGATTTCCTTTACCACAGCAATGTCATTCTCGCCCACGTTAATAACAAAGTCCTTGTTCTTATCGGGGAACAGATTTTGCACCACGTCAAAGGTGGAAATCTCCGTATGGGCGCAGATATGGATGAGTAGCACCACGCGGCTCACATCGTTGGCAAAATGCAGCTCACGGGCTTTCAGATAAATGTCGCCCGGCAGAATGTTGTCCAGGATGACATTCTTAATGAAATTGCTGCGATCGTATTTTTCGTCATAATACTGCTTTACGTTACTCAGCGCAATGGCAAGCAGGGAAACATACCGTGCCGCCATGTCGTCGGTGCCTTCCACAAACGCGATATAGTCGCCCTTAGGACGGGAGCCAAAGGCCTTGTAGGTGTATCCGTCCTGCACAAAAACATCCTGCGTGTTGAAAGAGGCAATGGAAACCGCATCGCATTCCTCGCCCATACGGGTGAGATCACTGCACGCCACGATCGCCAGTGTTTCGTCCAGCACGCCGAAGGTGCGGTCGATTGCCTCTTTCATTTGATTGATGATACCTAAAAATAACCGGTTCGCCATGTATATTCTCCTTACCCTGATAAATTTCGCCGCTTGTCCGATGCCAAAGGTCACAGCACCACGCCGAAATGGACAAACTTACAGCAATACAAGTCTATATTACACAATTTCGTGGTTTTTTTCAAGTAAAACTGAAAAATAATGTATCTTTTTCCCTGTTTTTTGTCATTTTGGCATGCGAAATCGGCAACAAAACGGAACAGCACCGTCTTAAGACGGTGCTGTTATCGTATCATATGCTTGACGGCAGCCTCGTACATCGTCACATAGTTGCTGTAACGGGAAGGGGCAATGGCACCGCTGTCTACTGCGGCGCGTACCGCACAGTCCGGTTCGTGAACATGAGAACAACCGGTAAAGCGACATTTCCCAAAATAGGCGTCAAATTCGCGGAAGCAGTCCCCTACCCGCTCCTTTTCGATGGGCAGCACCCGTTCGGTATCCAGTGAGGAAAAGCCGGGTGTGTCTGCCAAATAACCGCCGTCCCCCAAGGGAATGAGCACGGCGCTTCGAGTGGTATGCCGACCGCGGCCCAGCTTTTGGCTGATCTCACCGGTCTCCCGCATCAGCGTGGGGTCCAACAAATTTAGCAGGCTGGACTTGCCCACGCCCGAATTGCCCGTAAACGCGGTGATCTTGCCCCGCAAATATTCTTTCAGCGGCAAGGCGGTATCCGGCTGTGCCGTGGTGACCGTAAAAACGGAAAAGCCTACCGCTCGATAAGTCTCCTCCGGAAACTCCTCCGCCGGCAGATCGGTCTTCGTTATCACCACGATGGGCTCAATGCCCTTGTCCTCGGCCAGTGCGATCATCTTATCGATCAGCAGCAGGTTGGGACGGGGTTCGGCAACGGATGCCACCACCGCCAAGCAGTCCAGATTGGCGACCGGCGGGCGCACCAACACATTGCGGCGCGGTTCCACTCCTTGGAGTACGCCGCGACCGTCATCCAGCACGCCGATCGTCACCCGATCCCCCGCTACCGGCGAAACATTCTCTCGCCGCAGCGTTCCTCGTGCTTTGCACTCATATACCGCACCGGCGGCTTCTACGTAATAGAAACCGCCGATGACTTGAAGCAGTAGTCCTTGTAATGTTTTTCCTGTCATACGATTATTCTGTCGACGACTGAGCAGCAGTCGTTGTCGTAGTACTGCCGTATACATCCAACACGTCATCGTGACGATAATTCTCAGTCGCTTTCCCCGCCACACCGTCTACATAGTATTCGGCGTAGTTGAGGAATTCGCCGGAGCCGGTGCCGGTCTTAGCGATCTTTACCGTGACCGTATAGGTGTCGGCGGCTTCGGTCAGGGTAATTGTTTTAACCTTCAGTACATTGGGCAGGATCCCCTTAAAGGTGTCGCGCAATTCGCCGTTTACATACACCTGAAGGTCTACGGTCAGGCTGCTGTCGGGCAACGGAATCTGAACCTTAACGTCTTGATAACCGGTGCTGACCTCCAGCGTGATGGTAGTGCCGGGAACCGCCGTCAAACCACCCGTGATGCTTTGCGCCACCACCGTATTTTTCGGTGCGCTGCTGTTGTTGACATAGGTGATATCGGTCTCCTTGACCACAAAGCCCGCCTGTGTCAGCAAGGCGACAGCCTGTTCCTTGGAAATGTTGAGAACCTCCGGCACCTCTACCGGTTCCACAGGCTTTTGACCGGTGCTGACCACCATGGTGATGGAAGCACCATATACCAATTCATCGGGGTATTGTGCGGGAGACAAGGAAATGACAAAATTCTCCTGTACCTCATCACTGGATTCCAGTGTGTATTTTACATCAAAGCCCGCATTGCTCAGAGCCGCCTCCGCTTGATCGCGGTGCTGTCCCACCACATCGGGAACGCGGATCATGTTGGGGCCGCGGCTGACCGTCAGCGTGATGGTCTTGGTACCTTTTTTCACCAGCATACCATCCCGTAGATCCTGCGCCAAAATCGTACCGGCAGGCTTTTCGTTCCACTCCTCCAAGGGCTGTGCAAACTGGAACCACTCGGTCCATTCGGGGTTGGCGGAAACTTCATCCAATGTCTTGCCCACAAAATTGGGTACCGCCACCTGTGCGGTGTTATTGCCGCCTAAATGATCGGACAGCACGATACCCACGAATACCAGCGCCACCACCAAGAAAGCAGCGGCCACGGCACACAGCACGGGAATAATGGGGAAACCTTTTTTCTCTTCCTTTTCTTCCTCATCGTTCCCTTGGGATGTGACACCGCCCTTGGTATCTCCTTTCACTTTGGAAATGGTTTCCATATAGCGCGTGGGGCTTTCGTCCACGAAATACTTATATTCAAAGTGGATGCTGGGATTTTTCTTAAACTCGTCGATATCGTTGAGCATCTCCGCCGCAGACTGATACCGCTTGGAGGGATCCTTCTGCATAGCCTTGACCGTGATATCCTCCAATCCCTCCGGAATGGCGGGGTCGATCTGGCGAGGCGGCTTCGCTTCGGATTGCAGTTGCATGATTGCTACCGACACGGCACTTTCCGCTTCAAAGGGAAGCTGACCGGTAAGCATTTCGTACAGCATAACACCCACGGAATAGATATCGGCTTTTTCGTCGGTGATCTCACCACGTGCCTGCTCGGGACTGATGTAATGCACCGAGCCGATAGCCTTGTCCGTAGAACGGGTAGCGCGGATGTCCTGACGGGAGAACCGTGCAATACCAAAATCGGTCACCTTGATGGTACCGTCGGGCAACAGCATGATGTTCTGCGGCTTGATATCGCGATGCACAATACCCTTATCATGGGCATGCTGCAGGGCACGAAGGATCTGCACCGTGAAATGCACGGCTTCCTTCCATTTGAACTCTTTCTGCTGATCGATGTACTCTTTAAGAGTAATGCCATCGATGCATTCCATGACGATATACTGCAGTCTCTCGCCGAAGCTGACATCGTAGACCTTGACGATGTTGGGATGGGAAAGAATGGCGATGGCCTTGGATTCGTTCTTAAACCGACGAGTGAATTCCTCGTTGGCAAGATATTCTTCTTTCAGGATCTTGACCGCCACAATGCGGTCATCGATGTTATCGTAGGCCTTGTATACGTACGCCATACCGCCTACGCCGATGATCTCGCGGATCTCGTACCGTCCGTCCAGACGCTTTCCGATAAACTTATCCATAACGGTTCCTCCTACATCCTTTCGTTTCCTGCGATCACAACGACCGTGATGTTATCGCTGCCGCCGGCAAGATTGGCGGTGTTGATCAACTTATTGGGGATCTCTTCCACCGAGAAAGTACGCACCAGCGATTGCAACATATCGGTTTCCACCATGTTAGTCAATCCGTCGGTGCACAGCAGCAACACTCCATCCGAGGGGAAATCGTGCACGGAAAACTCGCTTTCCACTTGACTTTCCACGCCGATCGCACGGGTAAGCAGGTGCTTTTGCGGGTGGGATCGCGCCTGTTCAGCGGTGATCCGTCCCTGCTGCACCATTTCCTGCACCACCGAATGGTCGTGAGTGATCTGCTCGATGGAATGGCCGGCGATCACATAGGCGCGACTGTCACCCACGTGGCAAACAAACGCCTGCTGCTCGCTGACAATGGCCGCCACCATGGTGGTACCCATTCCCCGCAGTTCCTCGTTCTCCATAGCCGCTTCAAAGACCTCGGTATTCGCTTCCAATACCGCGTCTTCCAGAAGTGTTTGCAGTGCAGTCGGTTCCGCATGCTCGCGGTAGCCGTCGATCAGGCGATCGGCAATGATACGCACCGCGATCCCACTGGCAATGTTGCCGCCGTTGGCGCCGCCCATGCCGTCACAGACTACGGCAAAGGCCGTTTTTTCCGTCAGCATGCCGCAGACGAACGCGTCCTGATTGTTCGGCCGTATACGCCCCGCATGGGACGCACCCAAAGTCCGCACAGCTTATTCCTCCCTTCGTTCCTGACGGCGAAGCTGTCCACAGGAAGCGCTGATATCGGCTCCCAACGTTCGCCTCACCGTCACGGTGATCCCTTGTTGTTCCAAAATATGTGAAAACTGTTTCAAGCGTTGTTGCGAGCTGCGGCGGTGATCCTTCCCGCTCACTTCGTTGGCGGGAATGAGGTTCACATGGCACAGCATACCTTTCAGGCGGGACGCCAGCTGTGCCGCACAGGCATCGCTGTCGTTCACGCCGTCGATCATGGCATATTCAAAGGAGATACGTCTACCGGTGGCACGGATATAGTCGCGACACGCGGTCAGCAGTTCCTCCACGGGATACCGCCGATTGATCGGCATTAACCGAGAGCGTATCTCATCGTTGGGAGCGTGAAGCGACACCGATAAGGTCAGCTGCAATTTTTCCTCCATCAAGCGGTAGATCCCATCGACCAATCCGCAGGTGGAAAGAGAAATGTGCCGCATACCGATATGTATGCCGCCCGGCTCCGCCAACATGCGTAAAAAACGCAGAACATTGTTATAATTATCCAACGGCTCCCCCATGCCCATGAGCACCACCGAGGAAACACGGATACCGCGGTCACGCTGGGCGGTCTCGATCTGTGCCAACATTTCCGCGGGAAGAAGATTGCGGGAAAGGCCACCCATACCGGTGGCACAAAAGGAGCACCCCATCCGACAGCCCACCTGTGTAGACAGGCATTGAGACCATCCGTGGTGGTAGCTCATCAGCACCGATTCCACCGTTTCTCCGTCGGAGAGACCGAACAGATATTTCACGGTCTCATCCTGTTGCGATTGCAAACGGCGCAAAATGGTAACACCGGGGATGACAAATTGCTCCTTTAACTGTTCACGCAGAGCGAGGGGCAGATTGGTCATATCGTCAAAGGAAGCACAGCCCCCATCCAACCAAGTCCCGATCTGCGCGGCACGAAACGCCGGATACCCCAGCGTCATAATCTGCTCACGCAGCTGTTCTTTGGTTAGCGATTTGATATCGACCGGCATCAGCCTGCCACCTCATTTTTGATAAATCCGGCGATGAAAAAGCCGTCTGACCCGTGAACGGGCGGAAATAGCGTAATGTGATAATCCGGCTCAATTCCCAGCGCCTCAAAGCACGGAGCAATGGGCAAAATGCGGGGCGAAAACTCCGGATGCTCGCGCAAAAAGCGGCGAGCAATCTCCTCGTTTTCCGCAGGATTAAGCGTGCAGGTGGAATATTGCAACACCCCACCCGGGCGCACCAACTGTGCGCTGTTCTCCAAAATGGTGTATTGCAGCGCAGGCAGATCGCCGAATTCCGCCAAATTCTTATAGCGTATCTCCGGTTTGCGGCGAATCACGCCCAAGCCGGAGCAAGGCACATCACAGATCACACGGTCAAAGGTGCCGCGCAGCTCCTCTTTACAAGGGAGCGCTGCATCGCGCACCGCTGTTTCCAATATGGCAATGCCGTATTGCCGTGCCCTCTCTGCCATGACGTTGCACTTATGCTCATATACGTCACAGGCGAGCACATAGCCCGTGTTGCCCATGTACTGGGCGGTAGTCAAGCTTTTACCGCCCGGTGCGGCACACACGTCAGCGATCCGCTCACCGGGACGAGCGTCCAGTGCACAGCAAGCCCATTGTGACGCTATATCCTGATAATAATACCAGTTTTTTTGTTCAGATTCAAGTTTATTTAACAAATACGCGCAATTCAACCGAAAACAATGCGGCAGATCGGCAAAATTTTGGTGGTTTGCGCCAATAGATGCCAGGGCTTCTACAAAATTTTCGTCCGCTGTCAGCAGCGTGTTGACCCGTACATATTCGTCGGGAGCCTGCTGTAAAGAATCCAACAGAGACCGCATGCGCTCCTCTCCATATGCTGCCCGCCAAAAGGCGATCAACTCACGAGGGCAGGAATAGCGCAGGGATAGGCCCTCGTCTCCCGCAGGCAACTCCTCTGTCCAGCAATCACGACGGCGCGATACGGCGCGCAGCACCGCGTTGACAAAGCCCGCCGTATGCCCCTGCTTCAGCGTGCGAACGGCGGTAACCGCCTCATTGACAGCGGCAGATACGGGGATCCGATCCATAAACAAGATCTGATACGCCGCCACCCGCAGCGTTTCGCGCACCAACGGATGCATTTTGCGTACAGGTGTGGATGAACAGCCGCCGATCACATAGTCCAGCGTCAACCGCCGCTCGATCACACCGTAAAACAGGCGGGACAGCAAAGCGCGATCAGCGTCGCCTATAGGAGCCGCTTTCAGCAGCTCATCCAGCACGATATTGGAATACCCCTGCCGCCGATGCAGATCAGCTAACGCCGATGCAGCAGCGGCACGAACCGAAACAGCCATGGTATCCCCTTTCCTCTATTATTCAAATTTCTGCATGAGGACAGGCGGATGACCGCGGAAAAAGTCCGCCGCCGCCATACGCTTGCCGCCCTCATACTGTACCTCCAGCAATTCCAGCGACGTGTTCTCTCCGCAAGCGATGGTAACCGGCTCCATGGCGACTACCGTTCCCGCCGCCGCCGTACAGGAGCTACCCGGCCGCGTGCGGTGGATCTTCAGCTTTTTTCCACCGTAGGTCACCGATGCTGAAGGCCACGGATTCAGGCCCCGCACCTGATTGTGCAGTATGCCGGCAGGTTTTGAAAAATCAAGATTGCTCATGCTTTTGTCCAGCATGGGCGCGTAGCAGGACTCTTCATCGTTCTGTTTGTAACGAATCAGCGTGCCGCTTTCCAGTGCCGCCAGCGTTTCAGACAACAGTTCTGCGCCCAGATCCGACAAACGATCGTGCAGTTCACCGGCGGTCATGTCGCCGTCGATGGCGCATTCGGCTTTCATCAGCATATCGCCGGTATCCAAGCCCACATCCATAAACATGGTGGTCACGCCGGACACCGCTTCGCCGTTGAGCACCGCCCATTGGATGGGCGCAGCACCACGATAACGCGGCAGCAGCGAAGCGTGCACGTTGATGCAGCCGTGCTTAGGCAGATCCAATACCGCTTTCGGCAGGATTTTACCATACGCCACCACCACGATCAGATCGGGATCGTAAGCACGCAGGGTGGCCTGAGTGTCTTCATGTTTCAAAGAAGCAGGCTGCAATACGGGAATGCCATGCGCCTGTGCCGCCACCTTAACCGGCGGAGGCGACAGCTTCTGCCCGCGTCCTTTCGGCTTATCGGCTTGTGTCACCACCAATGAAACAGTATGACCATCCTCTATCAGCTTTTCCAAGCAGGGCACTGCGAATTCGGGAGTGCCCATAAATATAACCTTCACAGCGATTCCTCACACTTCCTCGTCGTTCAGCAGCTCGTCCACGTGATCCAAAAATACCACACCGTCCAGGTGATCGTTTTCGTGGCAAATACAGCGAGCCAGCAGGTCCTCACCGGTAATAAAGAACCATTTCCCGTTGCGATCCTGTGCCTTCAGCTTGACCCGCTTCGGGCGCTGCACGTTTCCCCATTTTCCCGGGAAAGACAGACAACCCTCAGGGCCGTCCTGCTTTCCCTTTTTACTGACGATCTCAGGGTTGATGGCTTCAATAAGCCCGTCGCCTACATCCATAACGAACAAACGGCGAAGAATGCCCACCTGAGGTCCTGCCAAACCTACGCCATTAGCGGCATACATGGTCTCCGCCATGTCGTCCAACAACTGCCACAAGCGCTCGTTAAAATCCGTGACCGGACGGCAAACCTTGCGCAGCAGGGGATCTTCATCTTTTAAAATGTTTCGCAATGCCATAAGGATAGCTCCTTTACATGATGGTGAGGGGATTCATATCGGCAAACAGTGTCACGCCGCGGTTTTCCGCCTTTTGAGGGAATTCCTGCAGCAGCTCGGCAATCAGTTGCCGTGCCTGTGCCGTATTTTTCAGTTTTACCAGTAATTTATAGCGATATTTGCCGGCGGCACGAGCCACCACGGCGGGTGTGGGGTCCAGTGCGATCAGCGGGATGCCGGCATATTCCGGCTTTTCCATGGTTTGTCGCAGCTGCTCTAAAAAGCGCGTTGCCGCTTGCCGTACCGCCGATTCCTGTGCACCCACGAAGCCGAACAGACACAGATCGGCAAAAGGCGGATATTTCATCATCCGACGAGCCGCGATTTCCGTTTCATAAAAGGCAGGGTAATCCTGTTCCGAGGCCAGTTGGATCACATAATGCTCGGGTACCGTTGTCTGAATGACCGCCTTGCCCGCTTCACCGCGACGTCCTGCACGGCCAACCACCTGAGTCAGCAGTGAAAAGGAGGTCTCATAAGACCGAAAATCCCCCTCATACAACGAACGGTCGGCGGACAGCACACCAACCAGCGCCACGTTCGGAAAATCCAAGCCCTTGGCAACCATTTGAGTGCCTACCATGATATCGTAATCCCCTGCTCCAAAGGCACGGAATTTTTCATCATAAGAAAAGCGCGAGGCGGTGGTATCCGTATCCATACGCAATACCCGCGCCTGCGGGAACAGGCGCTCCAGTTCCTCCTCCAACCGCTGAGTCCCTTGCCCGCTGTAGCGAATCTTATCCGAACCGCAATCGGGACAATGGTGCAGCGGCGGCTGCATATGTCCGCAATAATGGCACATCATCTGCCTATTGGCGCGGTGATAGGTCATGGAGATACTGCAAGACGGACAAGTCATCACCTTACCGCAGGAACGGCAGGATACAAAGGTCTGGTACCCACGGCGATTCAGCAATAAGATCGCCTGCTTACCGCGCTGCAAGCAATCGGATAATTCCTGTATCAAGACATCGCCCAGCAGCTCCGTCTCCCCCATCTGCAGACGCATATCTGCCACTTCTACCTGCGGTAAAAGGGCATCGCCGTATCGCTTTGTCAGCGTATGCAGGGAATACCGTCCGCTTTTGGCGGCGTAATAGCTTTCGATACCGGGCGTGGCAGATGTCAGTAGCAGCAGTGCCTTATGGTGGGCACAGCGAAATTTCGCCACGTCGCGGGCGTGGTAACGGGGGTTGCTTTCGGATTTATACGTATGCTCCTGTTCCTCATCCATGACGATCAGCCCCAGATTGTCACAAGGAGCAAACACCGCCGAGCGAGTCCCCACCACAATGCGGGCATCGCCGCGACGGATGCGTTTCCACTCATCCATGCGCTCACCCACCGACAGACCGCTGTGCAATACCGCTACTTGTTTGCCGTAACGGCCGATAAACAGTTGCATGGTCTGAGGCGTAAGAGAAATTTCCGGCACCAGTACCAACACCTGCTTCCCGTCCGCCAGTACGCGATCGATCAGCGACATATATACCTGCGTTTTTCCGCTGCCCGTTACTCCGTGCAACAGTGCACAGGCGGCATCGGGCTCGCGGTAACGGGTACACAACTGCTCCAACACCTCATGCTGTTCATCGCTGAGAGCGATTGTCTCGCGACACACGGTGTCAGGCGCACTAACGGGAGAACGCAGCATTTCCCGTTCAAAAAACTCCAGCAGACCTTTTTTGGCAAGGGTATTGGTCACCGCCGGTGTAACACCTGCCAGGTAGCAGACCTCTTTGACACTGGCCGCTCCTGCCATAGCCAGCAGCTCCAGCACCTCTTTCTGCTTGGGCGTGCAACGCTGACGAGATAACACCTCATCCAGCTCCTCCGACGGGAACGTGGCACGCGCCATGCGCTGTGCCGCATCGCCCGCACGGCGAAATGCATCCTCCCGCCGTTCAAGCACACCCTTTTTGACCAAAGCATCCGGCAATTGAGCCTCTTGCAGACCGGCAAGACTCAGCAGCTTTTCACCCGTCACGCCTTCGGCTGTTTTTTGGTACAGAGAACAAGCCAGCTTATATAAAGACTTCTCCTCATCGGTCAGAGCGGGCATCGCCCGCTCCTCAAACCGTATTGGTGTATAAACAGGCTTCACATACATACACAGACCGGTGGGCACCATAGCGCGCACCGCGTCAAAAAGCGTGCAAAACGTGCGGTTCTTTAAAAAGATAGCCAGATCGAGCAGCTCTTTATTCAATAAAGGCTGCCGATCCAGCATAGAAACGATTGATTTGTAGGAGGCGGTATCCGAAACACGATCTATCCGCATCACGATCCCTTGGCGACAGCGATTGCCTTTGCCAAATGGAACCAGCACGCGGCAACCACAGCACAGCTCGTCGGCAAATTCGCCGACGTCATAACTGTACAGTCTGTCAAAGTGGTAGGTCGTTTGTTCGACCGCCACCTGTGCCACGACGCGCTGAACCATGCCTTCCTCTCCTATCATTGTCAGTTGTTATCAGTCCTCACTCGGGAACATGATCTTATAATCCCCGTCGGTAAAGTCATTGATCGCCATGCTGACGGGCTTTTCCATCAAAATAACGCTGTTTTCCTCCGCGTCCTGAGCGATCTCACGAGCGCGCTTGGCAATGGCAATCACCACAGCGTAGCGGCTGTCCTTGCCCTTGAGTTTTTCGATGTCGTTGGGTCTCAACATGTTTAAAATCCCTCCATTATGGTTTTCATGCGGGAATAGCGTAGGCTTTCCGCTTCAATGATACTGTTCAGCCGCTGAACTGCCAGCGGTATTTCGTCGTTGAGCACCAGATACTGATAATCGCAAGCGTGCTGCAGCTCATACTGTGCCGCCGACAAACGACTGGTGATGCGCTCCTCCGTTTCGGTGCCGCGACTGCGCAGACGGCGCTCCAGCTCCGTCATAGACGGGGTGGCTAAAAATATCGAGACATGGTCGGGCTCACGGTGCATGACCTGTCCCGCCCCTTGTACTTCGATCTCTAAAATAACATTTTTCCCTTGCTCCAGCAGCGCCTCTACCGCCGCGCGGGGTGTCCCGTAATAGTTGCCGCTGTACTGAGCATATTCCAGCAGCTCGTCATTGCGGATCATTTCCTCCACCTGCTCGCGGGTACGGAAGAAATATTCCACGCCGTCGGTCTCACCCGGACGGGGTGCGCGGGTGGTTACGGAAACGGATAACACGGTATCCTCACGCTGAGCCAGGATGCGGGATACTACCGTTCCTTTTCCGCAACCGGAAGGGCCGGACAGCACGATGAGCAAGCCTCGGCGAGGTTCAATCGTTGCCATCGGTATCCTCCTCGTCCTCCCCCAGACGATTGGCAACCGTTTCAGGCTGAACAGCAGACAATATCACATGATCGCTGTCTGTCATCAGCACCGCACGGGTACGGCGTCCGTATGTAGCGTCAATGAGCATGCCCCGCTCCTTGGCATCCTGAATGATACGTTTGATAGGTGCCGATTCGGGACTGACGATAGCCACCAAGCGGTTGGCGGCGACCATGTTACCAAAACCGATGTTGATAAGTCGCATACCGTTCCCTCTCATTCCATGTTTTGGATCTGTTCGCGAATCTTTTCGATCTCCGCTTTCATATCCACGACCACCTGCGCCAACTGCAGATCCTGTGCCTTGGAGCCGATGGTGTTGGTCTCACGATTCATTTCCTGCACCAGGAAATCCAATTTTCTGCCGATAGGCTCGTCGCTGTTCAGCAGCGTTTCCAGCTGATCCAAATGACTGCGCAAGCGCACGGTCTCCTCGGCGGTGGCGATCTTGTCAGCAAACAGCGCCGCCTCTGTCAGCAGGCGTTGTTCGTCCACGGTAACGGTGCCCAACAGCTCGCGCATACGCGCTTCCACCTTTTCCATATGCTCGCGCACCGTTTGGGGAGAACGCTCCTCCACACGGCTGACACCTTCCAGTAACAGCAAACGGCGAGACAGCACGTCCTCGCGCAGGCGAGCACCTTCCAGTTCGCGCATTTGCAGAAATTTATCCAGCGCCACCTGTGTCACCTGCTGTACAGCCTCCCACAGCGCCTCTTCGTCCGCTTCATTCTTGCGCACGGTCAGCACATCAGGAAAGCGTGCCAGATTCATAACCGAGCTGTCATCTCGTACGGAAAGGCTGTCCGCCATGCCTCGCAAAGCGGTTAAATACGCCTGTGCCAGCGGCAAATTTACGTCCACGCGGCTGTCCGCCACTTCAGCGGCCTCCAGCGACACATACACCTCGACCTTGCCACGGGCGATGTGCTGCTGCAAAAAGTTTTTCAATTTATCGTCCAGAAAACCACAGGTACGCGGCAAGCGGGAGGAATACTCAAAAAAGCGATGATTTACGGACTTCAGTTCAACAGTAATTTCCCAACCGCCAACCGATTCACTGTGCCGTCCGTAGCCGGTCATGCTCCGTATCACGGGCTATGCCTCCTTACATTTTACACGACCGAAAGCCCCAATAAGGGGCTTTCGAATTTCAGCATTATACAGGATGAACGCGATTTTCCGCATCCAAATGATTGCCGTCGATATGATATTTTTCGTTGCGGCGCTTTTCGAAGAACTTGAGAGCCACCTGACCAAACTGCGCGTAGGTGAGAACATCCTCCTCCTGCTCATACCATTCCTTCATCTCGTCACGCATGTGCTCCAATTCCGGCTGCAGCAGGTCGGCGGGACGGCAGGTGATCTGCTCGTCATCACCGATAATTTTCTTCACAAATTCAGGGTCAATGGCTACCGGTGTAGCACCATATTCGCCGCGAACAAGACCCTTAAATTCCTTGGTCACCATCTTGTAGCGTTCGCCGCCGATGACGTTAAACACCGCCTGCGTACCTACGATCTGCGAGGAGGGCGTAACCAGCGGCGGGTAACCTCCATCCTTACGGACGCGCGGTACCTCTTGCAGCACTTCCTCCAACTGATCCTCCCGACCAGCCTGCTTCAGCTGACTGACCAGGTTGGACAGCATGCCGCCGGGCACCTGATAGATCAGGGCATTGGCATCCACTTCCAGCATTTTCGGATTGAGCAGACCGTTGTCC
>JAFVQV010000111.1 GCA_017504645.1 Clostridia bacterium
AAAAGGTATTGATTTTGGCGGCGGCGCTTCTAAAGCCACGCTGATCGATACGGCGGGCAACATCGTTGCCGAAAACACGGTGGAATATCCCATGCTGTATCCGGGAAGCGGTGCCTGTGAGCAGGAGCCTGCCGGCTGGATACGCGCGCTTTGCGAAAATGCTCAGGCGATCCTGTCCAAGAGTGGGGTAGACGGCAGTCGCATTTTGGCTGTTGCACTGGATTCTGCTACGCACACGGCTGTTGTATGCGATGGGGCATTTCGTCCGTTGCGTCCCGCCATTCATTGGACGGATACCCGCAGTCGTAAGCAGGCACAGCGTTTGAATGACGCGTATGGTGATGATATTTTTCAAAAGACGGGTCATCGTCCCGGTACCATTTGGACACTGCCGCAACTTTGCTGGATGCGCGAGGAAGAGCCGCAGCTTTTCTCACAGATTCGGCATGTATTCTTTGAAAAGGACTACATTCGGTATTTCCTCACTGGCACCTATGGTACAGATGTGATCGAGGCGCAGGGGAGTATGCTGTTCAACTGCCAAAAGCAGGAGTGGGATGAAGACCTCTGCTGCTTAGCCGGTATTTCGTCGTCGGTGTTACCGCCGTTGTTCCGTCCCACGGATGTTGTGGGAACGGTGACTGTTGCGGCGTCTCGACAAACCGGTTTGGTACAGGGAACTCCTGTCATTTGTGGTACAACCGATACTGCCTTGGAGGTGTTTGCCTCCGGTGCGGTCAACCAAGGGGATATGACTGTCAAGCTGGCGACAGCGGGGCGTATTTGTGTGATTACAGACCGTTCGTATCCCGATCCGCATCTGGTCAACTACGCTCATGTGGTGGACGGGCTTTGGTATCCCGGTACGGCCACCAAGGCGGCAGCTTCCTCCTATCGCTGGTATCGTGACACCTTTGGCGGCGATTATCGTGAGTTGGATCAGGCGGCCATGAACATTCCAATGGGCTGCGACGGGCTGATATTCCATCCATACCTCAACGGTGAACTAACGCCCTATGGGGATCCCCAGCTGTGCGGTAGTTTCATCGGTATGCGCGCTACGCATACCCATGCACATTTCACTCGCGCAGTGCTGGAGGGCGTGGCATTATCCCTGTTGGATAACAAACTGTACCTGGATTCCTTGGGAATCCCGTACGGCGACACGGCCACTATGATCGGCGGAGGTTCCAAAAGTCCGTTGTGGCGACAGATCACCGCGGATATGTTGGGTATTCCCTTGGTGATAACAGAAACCAGCGATTCATCCTTCGGCTCCGCCATGCTTGCCGGTGTAGCGACAGGAGTGTTTAGCGACGCCGCACAAGCAGCTAAGCAATGTGTTCATATAAAAGATCGTGTCGACCCGTTGCCGGAGCACACACAATTCTATCGAGAACTGTTCCTCCGTTATAAGAAGATCCATGATGCGTTGGCGCCGATCTATCAGGAGTTTTAAGATGAAGATAGTAGTATGTGTACGGCAGGGCACCGACGGCCTCATCAACCCTTTTGATGCCTGCGCGTATGAGGCGGCACTGTCTATAAACAATGCTGAGGTAATCCTGCTCAGTATGGGACCGGCGTCCACACAACCGTTTTTGACAGAGATGACAAGGCTTGGGGCTTCACGGGCGATTTTGCTTTCTGATCCCCAGTTTGCAGGGTCGGATACGCTGGCAACGGCGTATATCCTTGCTTTGGCGGTCGGGGAGTTGCAACCGGATTTGGTAATCTGCGGTCGCCAAACGCTGGTGGGGGATACCGGACAGGTAGGTCCTATGCTGTCAGCACTGCTTCTCTATCCGCTGATCGCCAATGTGATGCGTGTGGTGTCCACGGAGGGCGAGCTCGTGTGTGAGACCCGCTCCCAAGGAATGCAGACGGCGGCGTATCCCGCGCTGATGACGATTGAACGGATCAACCGTCTTCGTCTGCCCAGTATTCGTTCCAAGACTAAAAGTGTTGAGATATGGGATCATGTACGCCTTTCGGCTCAGCCGGAGCGTTGCGGCCTGCACGGTTCTCCAACCCGTGTGCTGGAAACCTACCAAAACGACGCAGGTCGGCGAAAATGTCGTTTCATCGAACCGAGCGAACTGGAAACAACAATTGCCGAAGCGCGACAGAAGGATCGTCACCCGGTGGTTGCGAGTATTCAAAATCGTCAAGGGCTGAAAAATGTATGGATCATCGGAGAGGAACCGCGAGAAATGGCGTCTTCTGTCAGCGACGATATTTGTCTGATCCCGCGGGATACAGCAGAGCATTTAGCACAGCGTATTCGTGAAGGGCGGCCTTCGGCAGTGCTGTGGGCGAGTGATGCTTGGAGCAAAAGCACTGCAGCGCAAACGGCAGCTTTATTACAGATAGGGCTTTGTGCGGATTGTACCGCCCTTGAAACCGATGGAGCGACGCTTTTTATGTATCGTCCTGCTTTTTCCGGTAGTTTGATCGCGAAGATCAGGTGCTTGACAACGCCTGCCATGGCAACTGTTCGCACAACGCAAAAGGACGACAGCGATGTAGTGTTGGCGGTGGGATACGGTGCACGCAACCACTTTTCCGCTCTTGAAAAATGGGGGAGTGCGATAGGCGCTGCTATGGCATCCTCCCGCAAAGCGGTGGATAACGACTTGATGCCTTATGATACACAGGTGGGCCTTACCGGAAAAACCCTTGCTCCCGCCGTGTACATCGCGGTGGGTGTTTCGGGCGCGGTGCACCATTTAGTCGGTATGAGAAACGCGGGAACGGTTATTGCCATCAATCCCGACAAAGATGCACCCATCTTTGAGTATGCCGACTACGGTATCGTAGCGGAAGTGGAATCTGTTATATCGTAAATA
>JAFVQV010000014.1 GCA_017504645.1 Clostridia bacterium
AATCCCCTGGGCGTTCCCTCCCGTATGAACATCGGTCAGGTGCTGGAAGTGCATCTGGGCTATGCGGCCGCCGCTTTGGGCTTTAAGGTTATGACCCCCGTCTTTGATGGTGCTCACGAAGCGGATATTCAGGAATTGCTGGAGCAGGCGGGCAAGAACCCCAACGGCAAAACCATTCTGTACGATGGCCGTACCGGTGAACAGTTTGACAACCCTGTCACCGTCGGTTACATGTATTATTTGAAGCTCCATCACCTGGTTGACGATAAGATCCACGCTCGTTCTACCGGTCCTTACTCGCTGGTCACCCAGCAGCCCTTAGGCGGTAAGGCACAGTTCGGCGGTCAGCGCTTCGGTGAAATGGAAGTGTGGGCCCTGGAAGCCTACGGCGCGGCTTACACCCTGCAGGAAATCCTGACGGTGAAGTCCGACGACGTGGTGGGTCGTGTTAAGACCTACGAGGCGATCGTCAAGGGTCAGAATGTGCCGAAATCCGGCGTGCCGGAATCCTTCAAAGTGCTGGTTAAGGAACTGCAATCTCTGGGTCTGGATGTCAAGGTGCTGAACAAGGACAAGGAAGAGATCGACCTGAAGCAGACCTTTGAGGAAGACGAAGAGCTCACCATGATCACCGTAGACAACGACGATGCGTTCAGCACCGTCACCAACGAGAATGAGTTGGACGGCTACGGCGTGGAAGAGCCCGAAGTGGACGATTATGTGGACGATCTGTTTGGCAGCGAATCGGACGATTACACCGACGATTCGGATGAATTTTAAGGAAGGCGGCTGATAATCATGATGGAATTTAATGTATTCGATTCGATTAAGATCGGTCTCGCCTCCCCCGACCAGATCCGTGCGTGGTCGTACGGTGAGGTCAAAAAGCCGGAGACCATTAACTACCGTACCCTGAAACCGGAACGCGATGGTTTGTTCTGCGAGCGTATTTTCGGGCCTATCAAGGACTGGGAATGCCACTGCGGTAAGTACAAACGTATTCGCTACAAGGGTAAGATCTGCGATCGTTGCGGCGTCGAGGTCACCCGTGCCAAGGTGCGCCGCGAGCGTATGGGCCACATTGAGTTGGCTGCGCCCGTGTCTCACATCTGGTATTTCAAGGGTATCCCCTCCCGCATGGGCCTGCTGTTGGATATCTCGCCCCGTCTGCTGGAGCAGGTGCTGTATTTCGGTTCCTACATCGTGGCCGATGGCGGTGATACGCCGTTGCAGGCAAAACAGATCCTCAATGAAAAAGATTATCGCGATATGCGCGAGAAGTACGAGGACGATTTCGACGCCGGCATGGGCGCCGAATATATCAAAAAGCTGTTGGCGGACATCGACCTGGAGAAGCTGTCCACCGAACTGAAGGATGAATTGGAAGGCGCTACCGGTCAGAAGCGTGCCCGCTTGCTGAAACGGTTAGAGGTCGTGGAATCCTTCCGTCTGTCGGGCAACCGCCCCGAGTGGATGATCCTCGACGTCGTACCGGTCATTCCTCCGGATATCCGTCCCATGGTTCAGTTGGACGGTGGCCGTTTCGCCACCTCCGACCTGAATGACCTGTATCGCCGCGTCATCAACCGCAACAACCGCCTGAAGCGGTTGCTGGAGCTGGGCGCACCGGACATCATCGTCCGCAACGAGAAGCGCATGCTGCAGGAAGCGGTAGACGCGCTGATCGACAACGGTCGTCGCGGCCGCCCCGTGACCGGTCCCAACAACCGTTCGCTGAAGTCCCTGTCGGATATGCTGAAGGGTAAACAGGGTCGTTTCCGTCAGAACCTGTTGGGTAAGCGTGTTGACTATTCCGGTCGTTCCGTTATCGTGGTCGGTCCCGAACTGAAAATGTATCAGTGCGGTCTGCCCAAGGAAATGGCACTGGAGCTGTTCAAACCCTTTGTGATGAAGCGTTTGGTGGAGACCGGCGCCGCCGGCAACATCAAGTCCGCCCGCAAGATGGTGGATCGCATTCATCCCGAAGTGTGGGATGCGTTGGAGATCGTTATCAAAGATCATCCTGTCATGCTCAACCGTGCACCTACGCTGCACCGCTTGGGTATTCAGGCCTTTGAGCCGGTACTGGTAGAGGGTCGCGCCATTAAGCTGCATCCCCTGGTTTGTACCGCGTTCAACGCCGACTTCGACGGCGACCAGATGGCCGTTCACGTACCGTTGTCTGCCGAAGCACAAGCGGAAGCTCGCTTCCTCATGCTGGCTGCCGGCAACCTGCTGAAGCCCTCCGACGGACGTCCTGTGGCAGTGCCCACGCAGGATATGGTGTTGGGTTCCTATTACCTGACCATCGAGCGCCCCGGTGAGGACGGCGAAGGCAAATACTTCCGTGACGAGAACGAGGCCATGATGGCCTATCTCGATCATGTGATCGGTCTGCACGCCCGCATCAAGGTGCGCCGCACCATGGAGATTGGCGGCGAAATGAAATCCCGCTTGGTGGAGACCACCATCGGCCGTATCATCTTCAACCAGCCCATCCCTCAGGATCTGGGTCTGTGCAAGCGCGAGACCGAGGACGATCTGTTCCTGTATGAGATCAACTACAAGGTCGGCAAAAAGCAACTGTCCCAGATCATTGACAAGTGCATTAAAATCCACGGTCCTGCTCGCACCTCCGAGGTGTTGGACGCCATCAAGGCGCAGGGCTATAAATACTCCACCAAGGGTGCGTTGACCGTTGCCGTCGTGGATGCGTCTATCCCGCCGGAAAAGAAAACGCTGATCGCTGAGGCAGAGGAAGCCGTGGATAACATCACCGGCCTGTACAACCGCGGTCTGCTCTCCAACGAGGAGCGCTATCAGATGGTCATCCGCGTATGGAACGACACCACCGAGAAGGTCACCAAGGCGTTGAACGAGAACATGGATCCCTTCAACCCCATCTACATGATGTCCGACTCCGGTGCTCGTGGTTCTATCAGCCAGATCCGTCAGCTCGCCGGTATGCGTGGTCTGATCGCCAACACCTCCGGCCGTACCATCGAGGTGCCGATTCGTGCCAACTACCGTGAAGGCCTTAACATTTTGGAATACTTCATCTCCTCTCGTGGTGCTCGTAAAGGCTTGGCGGATACCGCTCTGCGTACCGCTGACTCCGGTTACCTGACTCGTCGTCTGGTAGACGTTTCGCAGGATGTGATCATCCGCGAGGACGATTGCGGTACTCACGAAGGCATCACCGTGTACGACATCAAAGACGGCAAAGAAATGATCGAGCCGTTGACCGAGCGTTTGGTGGGCCGCTATCTGGCGGACGATTTCATCGATCCTACCACCGGCGAAGTGGTCGTCAGCCGCGATGTGATGATGACCGAAAAAGAAGCCAACCTGCTGGTGAAGCAGTACGGCGTGGAAAGCATCAAGATCCGTTCCGTGCTGACCTGCCATGCCGAGCACGGCGTTTGCGCCAAATGCTATGGCTCCAACCTGGCGACCGTGGATCCCGTTACGGTCGGTGAGGCCGTGGGTATCATCGCGGCTCAGTCCATCGGTGAGCCCGGTACTCAGTTGACCATGCGTACCTTCCATACCGGCGGTGTCGCGTCGGCCGAAGACATCACCCAGGGTCTGCCCCGTGTTGAGGAGTTGTTCGAGGGCCGCAAGCCCAAGTCCTTGGCCATCCTTTCCGAAATCGACGGCGTTGTTCGTCTGGGCGAGGAAAAGAAAAAGCGCGTGGTGTATGTCACCTCCACCGACGCAGAAAATCCCGATGAGCGGAGCTATCCCATCTCCTTCGGCGGCCGTATCCGCGTGCAGGACGGCGACATCGTCAAGAAAGGCGATCGCCTGACCGAGGGCTCCATCAACCCCCACGACATTCTGGCTATCAGCGGCCCCGAGGCGGTGCAGAACTACCTGATTCAGGAAGTGCAGCGCACCTACCGTATGCAGGGTGTTGACATCAACGATAAGCACGTGGAAGTCATCGTGCGTCAGATGATGCGCAAGGTCAAGGTAGACGACGCCGGCGATACCTATCTGCTGGGCGGCGCCATGATCGATCGCAGCCAGTTTGACGAGGAGAACGCCCGCGTACGTGCCCGCATCGACGCCGGTGAGGTCCACCTGAAAGAGGCGACATGCTCCCCCGTTCTGTTGGGTATCACCAAGGCTTCGCTGGCTACCGACTCCTTCCTGTCGGCTGCCTCCTTCCAAGAAACCACCCGCGTGCTGACCGACGCTGCCATCAAGGGCAAGCGCGATCCGCTGATCGGTCTGAAGGAGAACGTCATCATCGGTAAGCTGATCCCCGCCGGTACCGGTATGCAGGTGTACGGCGATGTGGAAGCGGTGAATACGCACGCCTCCAGCGACGATCCCTATGTGACCGCGCTGCGTAATTTGCTCACCGACGACGAGAATGCCGAAGTAGAAGTCATCGAATAAGCGCTTTTTAAAGCACACCACCGACCCGTGAAGACAAACCTTCACGGGTCGGTTTTTTGGTACGCAGAAATTTTAAAAAAGCGGGGAAAACCGCTTGACAAGCGGCTTTGTCCATGTTAAAATAAGCAACTGTGGCGTAGTAGCGACTATGGGTGAATTATGCCCAAAATTCGGTATTGCCCTCACATGCTGCTCCCCTCGGCGGATATTTCGCCGCGGCGCAGACACTATAAACAGGAGGTGTTACGATTGCCGACCTTTAACCAGTTAGTCCGCAAAGGAAGAGAGGAACTGGAGAAGAAAGCAAAGGCGCCTGCTCTGCTGAAGGGCTGGAACTCCAAAAAGCGCATTGCTACCGACCAGAATTCTCCCCAAAAGCGCGGCGTATGCACGGCTGTCAAAACTTCGACCCCGAAGAAGCCGAACTCTGCGTTGCGTAAAGTGGCTCGTGTGCGTTTGTCCAACGGAATCGAGGTTACGTCCTACATTCCCGGCGAAGGCCACAACCTGCAGGAACACAGTGTTGTTCTGATCCGCGGCGGCCGTGTCAAGGACCTTCCCGGTGTGCGTTATCACATCATCCGCGGAACCCTCGATACTCAGGGCGTTGCTAAGAGAATGCAGGCTCGCTCCAAGTATGGCGCGAAACGTCCCAAGGCAGGTGCCAAAAACTAATCGACATTTCATCAGCGGCTACTAGGTAGCGGCAGATTTATATACGTCGGCACGTCCGTCGTTTTGTAGACTGCCTCTCCAATGGCCAACGGGAGTATGTCACTTTCGAGTACCTATGATATCATCTTTATGAAGGAGGGAAGTAAAGTGCCGAGAAGAGGTTCTATCGCAAAACGCGATGTTTTGCCCGACCCGCTTTACAATTCCAAATTGGTGACCAGACTCATCAATAACGTCATGTATGACGGTAAAAAGGGTGTGGCCCAGAAAATCGTTTACGATGCGTTCGACATCATCCGTGAGAAGACCGGCAAGGAGCCCCTGGAGGTTTTCGAGCAGTCCATGGAAAACATCATGCCTTTGCTGGAAGTGAAGGCCCGCCGTGTTGGCGGTGCCACCTATCAGGTGCCGATCGAGGTTCGCCCCGATCGTCGTCAGACCCTGGGTCTGCGCTGGCTGACCACGTATTCTCGTACGCGTTCTGAGCGCACCATGAAGGAGCGTCTCGCAGGTGAAATCCTCGACGCCCTGAACGGAAACGGCGGCGCCGCTAAGAAGCGCGAAGATACCCACAAAATGGCCGAAGCCAACAAGGCTTTCGCTCATTTCAGATGGTAAGTCGTTTCTGTGTGCAGTGAAAATAAGTTCCTGCACCTATCAAGGAAAGAAGGAGGATGAACTATGGCAAGAGACGTATCTCTGGCTAAAACCAGAAACATCGGTATCATGGCGCACATCGACGCGGGTAAAACCACGACGACAGAACGTATCCTGTACTATACCGGTGTTAACTACAAGATCGGTGAGACCCACGACGGCGGCGCTACCATGGACTGGATGGCGCAGGAGCAGGAGCGCGGTATCACCATCACCTCCGTTGCCACCACCTGTTACTGGGATAAGCAGGGCGCCGGTGAACGGCACCGCATCA
>JAFVQV010000112.1 GCA_017504645.1 Clostridia bacterium
GGTTAATATATATTGGGAGGAATACCAAATGATCACTTTAATTCTCGGCAAAAAAGGCTCCGGCAAAACCAAGCGCTTGATGGACATGTGCAACGAAGCGGTTGCCAGCTCCAAGGGCAACGTTGTCTTTATCGAAAAAGACAGCACATTGACCTACAATGTCAGCCATAAGGTGCGCCTGACCGCCGCGGACGAATACGCGATCAAAGGTTTTGATAGCTTTTACGGCTTTATCGCCGGTATGTGCGCCGGCAACTACGATATCACCGATATCTTTGTGGATTCCACGCTGAAGATCGGCGGTGACATGGCGGATCTGTTGACCTTTGTTGAAAAACTGAAGGTGCTCAGCGAGAAAGCCAACACCAATATTGTTATGTCGGTCTCCGCAGATTGTAGTGAGATCGATGCCCGCATTGCTGAGCTGGCTACCGAAATCTGACGAACATGCGACAGAGAGCGGGAACGGGAGACCGTTTCCGCTTTTCGCCGCCGAAATGTATGATTTTTCCTCAAAAAAATGTTGACAAACGGCGGCGTTCCCGATATAATATTTTGCGTGACTGTTGAGGTGAAGTATGCTTCTTCAATTGCAACCTCTCTTTATGGGAGAAAAGGACAGTGTATCCATCGATTGTGAGTTGGATTTTTCCGGCTTGGAATGGAACGGTATCTATCCGTTTCAGCAGCCCGTACGGGTTTCCGGTACGGTAACTCAATCGGCGGGTGTGGTGACTTTACGGGCTAAGGTCCATTACCGTTACGACGGTGTGTGCGATCGTTGTACCTGTGAGATACACCGCGATCTGGTCATGGAGATGGAGCATATTCTTGTGGTTTCCCTCAATCACGAGGATGACGGCAGTTTCGTGCTGATCGACAATTATCAGCTCCCGCTGGATGAACTGGTGGAAGAGGACCTGATACTGGATCAGCCGTCGAAAGTCCTCTGCCGGGACGATTGCCGCGGTCTTTGCCCGCAGTGCGGCAAGGATCTGAACGGCGGTCTGTGCGGTTGCCAACCGGATACGGTTGACCCGCGTCTGGCTGTTTTAAAACAACTGCTGGATTGATTTTGATTATTTTAAGGAGGTGCTGACAATGGCGGTACCGAAGAGAAAAACATCCAAGGCGCGTCGCGACAAGCGCCGCAATAACCTCTGGAAAACAACGGCTCCTGAACTGGTGAAATGCCCGCAGTGCGGCGATTACAAACGCCCGCACCGTTTGTGCTCGACTTGCGGCTATTACAACGGCAGACAGATCGTTAAGGTCGCCGACTGATCCGATCATCGGTTGTATGCCCGAAATCAGGGAAGAATAGAGGGTGTGACCCGATGGGGTTGCGCCCTCTATTTTCATGAAAGCGAAGGGAGGTGGCTGTATGGCGGTAACCGTGGCAAGCGTGGTGTACGGTAGTGTGGCGTATAAGAAACATATTTGTGCCGGTGATCGGTTGCTCACCATCAACGGAAACGAGATCGCCGATGTGTTGGATTATCGGTTCCACATGATGAATACTCGTCTGACTTTGCAGGTGCAGACCCCCAAGAGAATCCGCACGGTGCGTATACGTAAGGGCGAGGAGGAAGAACTGGGCTTGGAGTTTGAGACCTACCTGATGGATCGTCAGCATTCCTGCCGTAACAAGTGTGTATTCTGCTTTATCGATCAAATGCCGCCCGGAATGCGGGAAAGCCTGTATTTCAAGGATGATGACAGCCGCCTGTCCTTTTTATTTGGAAATTATATTACGCTGACCAATTTGTCGGAGCATGAGGTGCAACGCATCATCGATATGCACATCAGTCCCATCAACATCTCCGTGCACACCACTAATCCTGAACTGCGTTGCCGTATGATGAACAACCGCTTTGCAGGAGATTCCTTGACGCTGCTGAAACGATTTGCCGACGCGGGAATCCGCATGGAATGTCAGTTGGTGGTTTGTCCCGAATGGAACGATGGGGAAGAGCTTGCGCGCTCTATGCACGATCTGGCGGTGCTGGCACCGGCAGTGGAAAGTGTGGCGGTAGTTCCGGTGGGACTTACGAAGTATCGGGAGGGCCTGACGCCCTTGCGGCCCTTTAGCAAGGAAGAGGCGGGGCGTGTGATCGACGCGGTAGAGCTGTTTGGTGCCCAAATGCTGGCGGCTACCGGCAATCGGCTGGTATATGCGGCGGATGAATGGTACCTTGCCGCCGACCGTCCCATTCCCGATGAAGAATTTTACGGCGATATGTCTCAACTGGAAAACGGCGTGGGTTTGATCGCGTTGTTGCGTTCGCAATTTGACGAGGCTATGGAAAATTGTGATGCGACTGCTGCCAAAGGTACTAAAACGGTTTTGGTGACCGGTGCGGCAGCGGCGCCGATGTTAAATGAATTGTTGTCCAAGGCGAAGGCGCATTGGAGCAACATCGATGCCCGTGTGATCGCCATTCGCAATGAGTTTTTCGGGGATACCATTACGGTGGCGGGATTGGTGACGGGTGGTGACATCCTTTGTCAGTTGGAAGGTGTATCCTGTGAGAGGATCCTCATTCCCGAAGTGATGCTGCGGCGTGAGGGAGACCGTTTCTTGGACGATATCACACCGGAAATGATGGAAGAAACACTTGGTGCAAAAGTGCAGGTGGTCCCCGTTGACGGTGCTGACCTGCTGGATGCCTTGATCGAGAGGTGATATAACATGGCGAAACCTATCGTCGCGGTTGTCGGCCGCCCAAATGTGGGAAAATCGACACTGTTTAATAAATTGATCGGACAGCGCCTGTCCATTGTTAAGGATACTCCCGGCGTGACCCGTGACCGTATTTTTGCCGCCTGTGAATGGCGTGGACGGACCTTTATGCTGGCGGATACCGGCGGTATTGAGCCGTATTCCGACGACGTGATCCTGTCTCAAATGCGGCGGCAGGCACAGCTTGCCATTGAGCAGGCGGACGTTATCGTGTTGGTAACTGATTTGCAGGCAGGTGTGACGGCCAACGATGCCGATGTGGCGGCTATGCTGCAGAGAAGCGGTAAGCCCGTGGTGCTGTGTGTGAATAAGTGTGATCGGATCGGTGCACCGCCTGCAGAATATTATGAATTCTATAACCTGGGCTTGGGTGATCCCATAGCGGTGTCTTCCATTCACGGCACGGGTACCGGCGACCTGTTGGACGCGGTATTTGAATATTTGCCGCCTGAACAGGAAGAGGAAGAAGAAACCGATCGTATCAAGGTAGCGGTGATCGGCAAGCCTAATGCGGGAAAATCCTCGCTCATCAACGCTTTTGCCGGTGAGGAACGCAGCATTGTTTCCAACATTGCCGGTACGACCCGCGATGCGATTGATACGGAGATCAACAACGCACACGGCAAATTTTTGCTGATCGATACGGCGGGTTTGCGTCGCCGCAGTCGTGTGGATGATGCTATTGAAAAATACAGCATCCTGCGCGCTGAAATGGCGGTGGAACGGGCCGATGTGTGTGTCATACTCATTGACGGCGTAGAGGGGTTCACCGAGCAGGACAGCAAGGTGGCGGGCATTGCTCACGAAAAGGGTAAAGCGTGTATTATCGCCGTCAATAAGTGGGATGCGGTGGAAAAAGACGATAAGACCATGTCGAAGGTTCGCAAAAAGCTGGAAAACGATTTCAGTTTTATGGCATATGCACCGTTTGTGTTTATTTCTGCCAAAACCGGTCAACGCTTAGATCGGTTGCTGGAGCTGATCACCTACGTGCACGGACAGCATTCTATGCGGGTATCCACCGGTATGCTCAACGA
>JAFVQV010000015.1 GCA_017504645.1 Clostridia bacterium
ACCATTAATGGAGGCTTTCTCATGAAAATATTGGTGGTTGGTGGCGGCGGCAGAGAACACGCCATCATCAAAAAACTAAAAGAGAACCCAACTGTTGAACAGATCTTTGCACTGCCGGGCAACGGCGGTATTGCCTCGGATGCTACTTGCGTGGAGATTGGGGCTAAGGACATTGACGGTATCGTGGAATTTGCGGTGGCACAGTCCATCGATTACGCTGTGGTTGCCCCTGATGATCCACTGGTGCTTGGTGCGGTGGATGCGCTGGAGGCAAAGGGAATTCCGTGCTTTGGCCCCCGTGCCAATGCCGCGATCATTGAGGGTAGTAAGGTGTTTTCCAAAGACCTCATGAAAAAGTACGGAATCCCCACCGCGGCATATGAAGTGTTCAGTGATATGGATGCGGCTCTTCAGTATTTGGAGACGGCGCCCATTCCCACGGTAATTAAAGCGGACGGCTTAGCACTCGGCAAGGGCGTTATCATTGCTCAGACCCGTGACGAAGCACGTGAGGCAGTGCGCTCCATGATGGCGGATAAAGTGTTCGGCTGTAGCGGCGATCACATCGTGATCGAAGAGTTCCTGACCGGTCCGGAGGTTTCAGTGTTATCCTTTACCGACGGCAAAACGGTGGTACCCATGATCTCCTCCATGGATCATAAGCGGGCGGGGGATAACGACACCGGACTGAATACCGGTGGTATGGGTACGGTTGCACCCAATCCCTACTATACTAAGGCTATTGCAGATGAGTGCATGGAAACCATTTTCCTGCCCACTGTTCGTGCCATGAATGCAGAGGGACGCACCTTTAAAGGCTGTCTGTATTTCGGCTTGATGCTCACACCAAATGGACCCAAGGTGATTGAATACAATTGTCGCTTTGGCGATCCCGAAACGCAGGTGGTTCTGCCGCTGCTGGAAAGCGATTTGCTTACCGTCATGCAGGCGGTTACTAACGGAACCTTGGCAGATACCGAGGTGCGCTTTACCGATGCTCATGCCTGCTGTGTGATCATGGCATCTCAGGGGTATCCCACCGCCTATGAAAAGGGGTTTGAGATCACCATTCCCGAAACGGTGGCAGATAATGTGTATGTGGCAGGTGCCGCTTGCAAAGGCGGAAAACTGGTGACTGCCGGCGGGCGTGTGTTGGGCGTTACCGCGGTTGCTCAAACACTGGATGCTGCCATTCGAGAAGCCTATGCCCGTGTAGAGAAGATCACCTTCGACAATGCCTTTTACCGTCATGATATTGGTGCCAAAGCCATGAAAGCGGGGGAGAAGTAATAAAATGGTTTATCGTGTTTTTGTTGAAAAGAAACCGGCTCTTGCTAATGAGGCAAAGGCCTTGTTAAACGATGCTCGTACCCTGCTTGGTATCACGGCGTTGGAAAATGTCCGCGTCATCAACAGGTACGACGCGGAAAATATTACGGCGGAGTTGTTTGAGTACGCCAAAGCCACCGTATTTTCCGAGCCGCAGTTGGACATCGTGTCCGATACGGTGGAAACGGCTGATGCCACGGTGTTTGCAGTGGAATATCTACCCGGTCAGTTTGACCAGCGAGCAGATTCTGCAGCACAATGTATCCAGATCATTTCTCAAGGCGATCGCCCCACAGTACGTACCGCTAAGGTATACGTGCTGTATGGTGCACTGTCACAGGAACAGATCAACGAGATCAAAAAATATGTGATCAACCCGGTGGAAGCGCGTGAAGCGGTATTGGATAAGCCGGAAACGCTGGAAATGCAGTATATAATTCCTACGGAAGTGCGCACGCTGGATGGTTTTATTCAGCTGGATCGTGCCGGCTTGGAGGCATTTGTTGCCGAGTATGGCTTAGCCATGGATGCGGACGATATTGCATTCTGTCAGGAGTATTTCAAAAGCGAGCACCGCGATCCTACCATTACGGAAATCCGTATGATCGATACCTATTGGTCGGATCATTGCCGCCACACTACGTTCCTTACGCAGATCGACGATGTGAAGTTCGAGGATGATCTGCTGCAGAGCACGTATGATGAATATTTAGCTGTGCGAGCGGAACTGGGACGTACAAAACCCATTTGTTTGATGGATCTGGCAACTGTTGCTGTGAAATATTTGAAAAAACACGGGAAACTGGACAAATTGGATGAATCTGAAGAGATTAACGCTTGTACGGTTAAAATTGAGATTGAGGTTGACGGCGAAAAAGAGCCGTGGTTGCTGTTGTTTAAAAACGAAACCCACAACCACCCCACGGAAATCGAGCCTTTCGGTGGTGCAGCTACCTGCATCGGCGGCGCGATCCGCGATCCGCTGTCCGGTCGTTCCTACGTGTATGGCGCCATGCGCGTGACAGGTGCGGCCGACCCGCTGAAACCGGTTAACGAAACCATTAAAGGTAAACTGCCTCAGCGTAAGATCGTGACAACAGCGGCTGCGGGCTATTCTTCTTACGGTAATCAAATTGGTTTGGCGACGGGTATTGTGGATGAGATCTACCATCCCGGCTATGCCGCCAAGCGTATGGAAATCGGCGCAGTTATTGCCGCTGCTCCTGCCGAGAATGTTCGCCGCGAGCGTCCCGAACCCGGTGATATTGTTATCCTGTTGGGTGGCAGTACCGGCCGTGACGGTATCGGCGGTGCTACCGGCTCCTCCTATGCGCATAACGCCCATTCTGTGGAAACCTGCGGTGCGGAGGTACAGAAAGGTAACGCGCCCGAGGAGCGCAAGCTACAGCGGTTATTCCGCAACGGCAATGCGTGCCGCATGATCAAGCGTTGTAACGACTTTGGCGCCGGCGGCGTGTCGGTTGCTATCGGTGAATTGGCAGACGGGCTGGAGATCGATCTGAACGCTGTTCCTAAGAAATACGAGGGCTTGGACGGTACCGAACTGGCAATCAGCGAATCGCAGGAGCGCATGGCGGTCGTAGTGGAAGCCGGTGATGTGGAGGGATTCCTCCGCTTGGCACATAGTGAAAATCTGCAGGCGGTTCCCGTAGCTGTGGTAAAAGAGGAACCTCGTTTGGTGATGAACTGGAACGGCAAAAAAATCGTGGATATCAGCCGCGATTTCCTCAATTCTAACGGTGCCGAAAAGCATATCTCCATTGCACCCGCCAAACCGTGTGTAAAGGAGAGAACCATTACAGGCGGCTTTGCGGAAAACTATCGCGCCATGGCTGCTGATCTTAATATCTGCTCCAAGCGCGGTCTTTCGGAACGATTTGACTCGACGATTGGTGCCGGTACGGTGCTGATGCCCTTTGGCGGCAAACATCAGTTGACACCCATTCAGGCTATGGTTCAGAAGATCTCGGTGGAAAAGAAGCACACCGATGACTGCTCGTTTATGGCGTGGGGTTACAACCCCTTCATCACCGAACAGAGCCCTTATCACGGCGCTTATCTCGCAGTAGTTGAATCCGCCGCAAAACTTGTTGCAACCGGCGCTTCCTTCGAAGACGTTTACCTCACCTTCCAGGAATATTTCGAAAAACTCGGAAAAGATTCAAAACGCT
>JAFVQV010000113.1 GCA_017504645.1 Clostridia bacterium
AGGGCGTTGGCATTTTCGAACAAAATTTTACGATTTTCTTCCTCCGTAAGGCCCAAGTTTAGGAACGCGGGCAACTCATTGGAGGGCAAAAACATGGGGAAATCCGTGCCGAACAACACCCGATCGGCACCGTAATGCCGAATGATGTTGCGGGTCTGTTCCGGTTTCATGAACGGCATGGAGGAGGAGCAGTCTACATACAGATTAGGCAGGCCTGCCAACTTGTCCATCGCTTCATCCCAGACCGACCAGCCACCTAAATGGGCGCCGATCACCGTGAGACCCGTGTAGATCTCCATGACGGGCAACAGGCGATTGGGATTGGAAAAATCGTACCGACTGTCTCCTGTGTGCATGAGGATCGGGATACCCTCCCGTTCACACAACTCATAGATCTTCAGGCAACGGTAATCGTCGATCTTAAAGCGCTGGATATCAGGGTGCAACTTCACCCCGCGCAAACCCAGTGACAGCAGGTGTCGCATATCGGCGGCGGGATCCTCGCTGTCGGGATGCATGGTGCCAAGGCCCGTCAGCTTCCCGTTCCCCAGTTCCACCGCCTGTGCAATAAATTCATTGATGCTGTTCACTTGATGAGGCGTGGTTGCCACCGACTGTACGATAAAATGGTCGATACCGGCGGCGGCGCCGTTTTTCAGCAGGCCTCTGACGGTGCCGTCACCGCCTGCGTGCAGATCATAGAACCGACCGGTCCCCTCCACTGCACGGGCGGCGATCTTATCGGGATATATGTGGCAATGGGAATCGATCACGCGGTATCCGTGTATCATTTGGCATTCCCCATCTGCTTTATCTTTTCGGCGGCTTCTTCCCGCATTTTATATTTGAGGATCTTACCCGCCGCGTTCATGGGGAAGCCCTTGACAAAATCCACATACCGCGGCACCTTATGCCGTGCCATGTTGGCGCCGATATAGGCTTTCATTTCATCCTCGGTCATGCTTTCGCCCTCTTTCAGGATGATGCACGCCATGATCTCCTCGCCGTACCGTTCGTCCGGTACGCCGATGACCTGCACGTCACTGACCTTCGGATGCGTGTAGATAAATTCCTCAATTTCCTTGGGATAGATGTTTTCACCGCCGCGGATGATCATATCCTTCAGGCGGCCCGTAATGCGATAGTTCCCGTCGGGGTTACGACAGGCAAGGTCACCTGTATGCAGCCAGCCATCCTTATCGATGGCGGCGGCGGTAGCCTTGGGCATCTTGTAGTAGCCCTTCATGAGGTTATAGCCCCGGGCCACAAACTCGCCGTTGACACCGTCGGGGCAATCCTCACCCGTTTCGGGGTCAATGACTTTACATTCCACGTTGGCAAAAGCACTGCCCACCGTTTCGGTGCGGACCTCCAACGAATCGTAATAGCTGCTCATGGTACAACCGGGGCTCGCCTCGGTCTGTCCGTACACGGACACGATCTCTTTCATGTTCATGACTTCCGTGGCACGCTTCATGAGATCAGCGGGACAGTTGGCGCCCGCCATGATACCAATGCGCATGTAGGAGAAGTCGGTCTTATCGAAATCGGGATGCTGCATCATGGCAATGAACATGGTGGGAACGCCGTTAAAGGCAGTGATGTGCTCGTTATGCACACAAGCCAGTGCCGGCTTAGGCGAGAAATACGGCAACGGATACATCGTGGTGCCGTGGGTCATGGAGGCGGTCATGGACAACACCATACCGAAGCAATGGAACATGGGGACTTGGATCATCATGCGATCCGCCGTGGACAGATCCATGTGGTCTCCGATGTATTTGCCGTTGTTGACCACATTGTAGTGGGTCAGCATGACACCCTTGGGGAAGCCGGTGGTGCCGGAGGTGTATTGCATATTGCACACATCGTCCTTATTCACCGCCGCGGCCATGCGCCGCACCTCTTCGATCGGCACCTGAGAGGCATATTCCAACGATTCATTCCAGGTCAGACAGCCCTTTTGCTTAAAACCTACGGTAATCACGTTCCGCAAGAACGGCAGGCGGCGGGCATGCAACGGCTGGCCGGGCTTGTGCGCTGCCAGCTCAGGACACAACTCTGCCACAATGTCACCATAGTTGCAGTCCTTCGCGCCCTCCGTCATGATGAGGGTATGGGTATCCGACTGACGGAGCAAGTACTCCGCCTCGTGAATTTTATAGGCGGTATTTACCGTTACCAGCACCGCGCCCAGTTTGACGGTTGCCCAGAAGGCAATGTACCACTGGGGTACATTGGACGCCCATACGGCCACGTGAGTGCCCGCTTTGACACCCAACGCGATCAGCGTGCGGGCAAAGGTATCCACATCGTCACGGAATTGGGAATAGGTACGGGTATAGTCCAGCGTGGTATATTTAAAGGCATATTGGTCGGGGAATTCCTCCACCATGCGATCCAGCACCTGAGAGAAGGTGCAATCGATCAGCTGATCCTTTTCCCACACGAATTTACCGGTGTGGGCACGGTTGTAATACAAGGCTTTTTCGTTGCGGGAGGTATCGCCGAACTGCTTCATAAAACTGGCGAACTGGGAATAGATGATCTCCATGTCATCCAGTTCCGCGCACCAAGCGGGGTTCCACACCAAGGAAATGAAACCGTCATAGTTCACCGAGCGCAGTGCCAGCATCATGTCCGCAATGGGCAATTCGCCCTCGCCTGCCAGGCAGTATTCCACCCCATCCCCTGTGCGGCGGGCATCGGTGAAGTGCACATGGCGCACGTAGGCGCCCAGATTCTTGATGATCTCCTCCGGCTCTTCACCACCACCGAAATAGGCGGCAGACATATTCCACAGTGCGCCCAAGTCATCACAGGCAAAGCGGTCCAACAAATCCCGCAGTGCCGTGGTATTACAGAATAGGCCGGCGGTCTCCAGCAGCAGGGTGATCCCCGCCTGCTGAGCGGCGGGCAGTACCCGCGTAATGAGGGAGGCGGTATTCTCCACTGCTTGTGCCGCATCCTCTGCCGCCTCTGCACGCAGGCGAACGGCGGGGATATGCAGGTTGCCCGCAATCTCCAGGCATTTCTCGATCTCCGCCACGGTAGCATCCGCCGCGGCGGCATCTGCCACATCACCGATGGCATCGATACACGGAATGCTCAACTTACGCTCGTACAAGCGGCGCAGTGTGGCCGCCGCGGCGTAGTCGTGAAACGCCCCGTCCCGTTCAGTGAACAGACGATTGTGAATGTTGTGCAGTTCGATACCCTCGAACCATAAGTCCTGCGCGATATCGCAAAATTCATCAAAGGAACTGTTGTGCCAGCCCTTGGTCGAAAAGGAATATTTCACGGTTTACGCCTCCTCGTATACGATCTTGTTGACGGCGTTGAGATAGGCACGGATGCTGGCACCGATAATGTCGGTGGAAATACCGTTTCCGGCATACAGCTTACCGCCCGAGCGCAGCTTCACCAGCGCGGAGCCCATGGCCTCTTTGCCTTCGGTGACCGATTGGATCTGAAAATCGTCCAGTTCGTAGTGGTGACCGATGATGTGGTCGATGGCCAAAAACGCCGCGTCGATGGGACCGTCGCCCAAACACACACCCTGCATGGGTTTTCCTTCTTTTTCCAATGTCAGTTGGGCACTGGCGGCCAAAATGTTACCGTTGTTAATAACATAACTAACCAGTTTATACGTGGCAGGCACCTGCAACGCACTGCTGGCAACGATAGCTTCCAATTCTTTGGCGCCCACCGTCTTTTTGCCGGCAACGCGCAAAAACTCCTCGTATACCCGCGCTTGATCCTCCTCGGACAGGTCATAGCCCAGCGAAGCAACTGCCGCCATCACTTCTGCCTGCCCATCGTTGGTATCCAAATGAATACCGATGTTATCGGTAGCCGAAACCGTCACCGCGTTGCGGGCGTTCTTGGCGTTATCGGTGATCCAAGCAATTTGACGCACCACACGGTTCAGCTCTGTTTGACTGATGCCGGCGGTGAAACCGTATTTGTCACCGCAGTCTTTGATAACCGCCGCGACGGTCTCTAAGGGCGCGGTGGTGCCGTCCACTGCGGTCTTGATACCATCGACACCGTGACGGACAGCGAGGATCGCCTGCGCACACGCCATCCCGTTTTTATCGTCACAACGAACACTGACGGGAACATCCGCCTGCTGCGCCACCGCTTCTGCAAAGGCAGCAAAATCGTCCGGCAACAGCATGGCCGCACTGTCACACACTGCAACACGGGTGGCGCCCGCCTCCACGGCAGCGGCGATAGCCGCGGTCAAAAATTCCGGCTCGGCACGGGTAGCGTCCACCGCACAGAATTCCACGTCATGGCACATTTCTTTGGCAGCAGCCACAGCAGCCGCGATCCATTGCAGCATTTTATCCGGCTTTTTGTGGCAAGTGTATTCCATCCCCACCGGTGAAACCGGCAATTCAATACGGATACAGCCGTGTGCCGCTGCTGTCAGGGAGGCCGCCGCATTTTCGATGCTGTCCATCGTGCTGCCCGCCGCTACCGACAAGGTGGCATGCTTCACAAAGGGCGATACCGTGCGCACAAATAACACATCGGTCTTAGGATCGGTGATCTCCGGCAATTCGATAACATCTATATTTAGTCGCTCCAGATGACGGGCAATTTCAATGCGTTCTTTAAAGCTGAACGCACTGTCCTCACGGCAAAGCGTGGTGTCGATCATGGTGATTTGTTTCATAGGGGACCATCCTTTCTTGTGCAGTCTCAAAAACAAAAAAACGCCCCTGAGGCTGCCTTTTCACAACCTCAGGGACGAAATATACTCCGCGGTACCACCCTGATTACCGACCCATAACGGGCACGGTCACTTACTGAGTTCCAACGAACTCGCTGCCATGATAACGGGGCAAGCCGTAGCAGCCTACTGAATTCAGCCGCTCTGCTCGGGAATGAGACTTCCCCGTCCGTTCATGCCGCGCTCACACCAACCGGCGGCTCTCTGAAATGAATGATGGGCGGAAAATAGTTCCTTCATCGCATTTATTATGGAATTTGAGTGCTATTTTAGCACCTCTCGCCGCCCTTGTCAAGAGGGTTTTTGAGATTTTTCCATCTCTTTTTTCACATTTTCCTTAAATATTTCCCATTCCTGAGGCTCCCGTACGAACCAGCGAGGGCACTCCTTGCCGGTCACATCGTGGTGGCGGATCACATGGTCGGTATCCAAATTCCCCACGCGCACCAACCACGCGGTCAACTTTACCAGTGAAGCATAGGTCTTGTCGTTAAATTGTCCCGTGTCGTCGGGATGGCACACCTCGATGGAAATGGTGTCCTTGTTTCGATGGTTACTGGCAGATGATCGCTCCCACAGCGGCACACACTGCAAAATTTCCCCGTCCAGACCCACTACGAAGTGAGAACTGACCGTGGAATTCGAGCTGTTAAACCAGTTGCGATTGGCACGGGCGGTAGAGCCGGGATTGCCCACATAATGCACCACAATATCGCGGAATGCTTCCAATGCTACACCGCGTCGGGACGCGCCGTCCACCTCGATCAAAGCGGGCTCAATCCACGCAGGAATATCCACTTTATGAAGTGCGTGGGAGGAAAGCGACACTTTCAGAGAGGGTAACGATGCCGCCGATAGTCCCAACAACAGGCAACACACCATACATAAACAGCGCCGCCAATGCTTGTGTTTTGTCATACCGTCCCCTCCTCTTTTCATACTATGTACCAGTATAGCATTCTTTTCATAGGGACGTCAATCGAATTAAATCCGTCATAAAGACAAAGGAATGCCCTGTTTCTTTAAGCAACATAAACAAAGTGTCCTCCTGCTTTTCTTTTTTTGTTGACAGGATGTACCAAAAAACGATATACTGTAATCAACCAAATATGAGAGGGGTTTTCGTATGACAAGACAAGAAATTAAAGCAAGAGCCAAAGCACAGCTTGGCAACAACATTTTCGGTTCAGCATGGCTGCTGGCATTGGTCGTGTGCCTGATCCAGTCGCTTCCCGGTGCTGTCCCGAGCATCGGCACCATTTTGGTATTGGTGCTTGGAGGTCCGCTTGCCTACGGCGTTGCCTATTGCTTCCTGAAGCAATCCCGTGACGGACAGCCTATGAATATCGGCGATATGTTCAAAGGGTTTACCGACGATTTTCTCGGCACATTCTTGCTTGGCTTGTTGTCCAGCCTTTTCATTGCTCTGTGGTCGCTGCTGCTTGTTATTCCCGGTATTGTAAAATCCTATGCGTATGCGATGGCATACTACATCAAGGTCGATCATCCGGAATACGATTGGAAACAGTGCCTCTCCACCAGTCAGCAAATGATGAACGGCCATAAAATGGACCTGTTCGTTCAGGATCTCAGTTTTATCGGTTGGTTTCTTGTTGGTTCCCTGTGCTTGGGCGTTGGTGTTCTGTGGGTCGTCCCTTATCGGACAGCGTCTTATGCTCAGTTCTACGAATCTTTGAAAGCTGCCACTCCTGTTGTTGAGCAGCCCGCTGTTGAAGCGTAATCAAACAAAAAACACCCTGCCGTACGGCAGGGTGTTTTTTTATTCGTTCTCTTTCTTTTCCGGAATGCTCCAGGTTTGAGATTTCACTCGCTTGCGGGCGGCAATATAATCCGTCAGCAGCAGCTGCACCACCGCCATCACAGGGGCACCAATGAGGATACCCCAGAACCCGAACAATCCACCGCAAACCGTGATACCCAACAGCACGTAAATGGGTCTCAGGCCCACGGTCTGGCCCACGATACGGGGTTGAATGATATTAGCGTCGATCTGCTGCATCACCAGAATGTAAATCGCCACAAACAGGGCGCCGTACAAGTTGCCGGAAAGCAGGGCAAACAACACACAGATCACGCCGCCGATCAGAGCACCGAAATACGGGATCATGTTCATGAGTCCCAGCATGATGCCCAGCGCGGGAGCATTGGGCATACGCGCCAACAGGAAGCCAACGGTGGCAAGAATGCCCACCACCAAAGCATCGATGAGCTGACTGTACACATAATTGTAAAAGATTTTGGCGATCTTATGCAGGTACTCGGAAACAAAAGAGAGGGTGTGCTCTTTCATCACCAGTCCGCTGACCGCACGCACCGCGCGGAACAAAGATTCCCGACCCAACAGCATATACACCGACACGATGATCGCCATGAGCGCGTCTACGATGGACGAAGTGAGGCTGACGACGCTTTGCACATAGGAAAGGATCCGATCCACCGTCAGGTACTTCTGCAATTCGGTATACAGTTCTCGCACCTTTTCGCTGATATCAAAGTTCTCCAGCAAGCCACCGGGCTTGGTGTATTCCTGCAAAAAGCCCATCACGTTGTTGTAGTAGGTAGGAACGGAATTGACAAAATCGACCAGTAAGTTTACCAAGGCTGGAAGAACCAGATAAAACACCAACGCCAACACGCCCAGCGCCAACAAGTAGACACAGATCACGGCGAGGGGACGTGCCGCTTTTTTCCAGAATTTCCATTTGCGTTTCAACAGAAATCCCTCAATGCGACGGGCAGGTGCGTACAGCAAAAATGCAATAACAAATCCGATCACAAACGGGGTCAGGATGGAAAACAGTCTGCCGATCCAGCTGCCGATCTCTGCCAGGCTGTCGAACATCTTATAGATGATGATAAACGAAAAACCCAGCAGAAAGATGGAAAGCCATTGCGCGAGGTTTTTGTTCGTCTTCATAGGGCGTATCCCCCTTTCGCTACAAACATCATACCAAATCTTTCATGAAAACACAAGCAGGTTATTTCCCTTTGAATTTATCGAAAAAACTTTTTCGTTTTTCATAATTGCGCTCTCCCATGGAGTCCTCAAACTGACGTAACAGATCCTTCTGCTTGTTCGTCAGGTTGGAGGGGACTTCCACCGTGATGCGCACGATCAGGTCACCCTTGCCACGTCCGTTCACGTACGGGATACCTCTGCCCTTGATGCGAATGATATCGCCGGGCTGTGTCCCCTCTTTAATGGTGTAGTCCTCTTTCCCCGTCAGGGTGGGAATTTGTATCTGCGCGCCCAGCGCCAGCTGCGCAAAGGTCAGCGGCAACTCACACAACAGGTTATATCCGTCCCGTTCAAAGATGGGATGGGGACGTACCGATACCTGCACATCCAGATCACCGGCGGGTCCACCGTTTACACCACTGTTGCCTTTGCCGCGCACGGTAATAACCTGGCCGTCGTCGATGCCGGCGGGGATATTGATACCCACCGTTTCGGAAGCACGCACCTGTCCCGCACCGTTACAGGTGTGGCAGGGTGTTTCGATGATACGCCCCTTTCCGCGGCAACGGGAACAGACCGTCTGTGTCTGAATGACACCAAAAGGCGTGCGCTGTTGCCGTGCCTCCTGACCCGTTCCGTGACATACGGGACAGGTAGCAGGCGTGGTGCCCTTGGCGGCACCGTTGCCACCACAATCGGAGCATGTGCGAATGGGACGAATGTCCACCTGCTTACGGCAGCCTGCCGCGGCTTCTTCAAAAGAGATCACCACGCTGGCCGCTGCATCACTGCCGCGACGGGGGGCGTTGGGATCGGAACGGCGTCCGCCGCCCCCTCCAAAAAAGGAGGAGAAAATGTCACCCAGATCGATATCCTGTGCGCCCCA
>JAFVQV010000114.1 GCA_017504645.1 Clostridia bacterium
AGGAAGGGCTTGCCGTCCCAGTAAACAAAGCAATCCTTCCACGCTTCATTGGCGTGGTAGCGGTCGTACAATGCCTGATACAGCGGGCCATTGCTATCGCCTGCCCAGAAGACCACGTAAGGCGTGCCCTTCCCCTCGGCGCGCATCTCCATGATGGTGTTGCAGATGGCATCCATGGGAATCTGAATGTAGGACATCCACGCACTCGAATTGATGTAACCGTCACCGGCGTTGGTCAAGTCAATGACGATAAAGTCCACGCCTGCCTCATAAAGCTGGCTCATGTGGGTACGAATCACTTCCTTGTTGGAGCTGCTGTAGTATCCCAGCGCGGGCTTTGCCCAATAGTGGAAGGAAGGCACAGGTCCCCATTCCTGACGGCCTGCCAGCACCTCGGTAATGTTGTGCCAGTTGTCCACCTTGCCGCCGTTATTGCCGAGAATGGCATCAAACCAAACAGAATAACAAATGCTGACAAGATCCGTTTTATCTGTGATATCCAAGCCGAGCTGATGACCCTCTGCGGGAGTGGCAGTCACCGTCACGGTTTTCTTGACCTCACCCTTGGAGGCCGCGAGAATGGCAACCTCATCCAGTACGGCACCGCCGCCACCATGGACGAAGAGAGAGAAGTTTTCTCCCTGAATATTTTCGGTTGAACAGTTGCTTTCCTTGACCATTTCGTTTGCCTCGTTGTAAGCCTTGATCTTTCCGTCCTCAAATTTTACGGTTGCCACGCAACGTGCCGTATCGGTTCCGCTTTTGGTGACAAAGATCTTCGTGGTATAATCGGGGGTGCAGACAATATCCATTTTGTGCTGTCCCGCAAGGATTCCTTCCTCTACGGGAATATCCGCCCAACCGCCTGCCCAGCTTTGTGTGTCGGGGTGGTATACGGTGATCTTGTTGGCGTTGGTCTGGAAGGAGATCCAAAGACCGTCGCCGGGATTGTCGGGAATCTTTCCCGCGTAGTTGGAAACGTAGCATCCCCAGAAAGCGGTTGTCCATGCGCCGTTACTCACAGATACGATCTCCCAATCCAGTGCAAGCGTGACCTGCTTACTGTTTGCAAAGGAGGCTCCCGTCACAGGAGACCACGTTGTCCAACTGCCACCCATCAAGGTAGGCGAGGATGCATCGTAGGGCGTATACAGCTTGCCGTCTATCACCTCGGCAAATTGATTGAATTGAACGGTATTCCCCTTAACGGTTGCATCGCCATCGGAAAAATCCGTGTAAAAGACGGTATAAACACCGGAATCGTCCTTTTTGAGAGGTATCCCCAGCTTGTCATCGGGATATGCATCCAGAATGGTGGTTTCCACTTCCTTGACATATTCCACCTTGCCCTCGTTGAAGGTGCCCATGTCGGGTGCCCAAAGCTGCACCGCTTCGGTGGGTTCCTCGGTAGGTTCCTCGGAGGAGGGTTCGGAAGGATCTTCCGCAGACGTTCCTTGTGTCGGTTCGGTTGCCTCAGCGGTCGGCGCCTCGGGGAAGCCTTCCGCGGTCACAATCGCATCCGTGGTTTCTTCGGAAGCCGCGTCGGTAAAAGCACCGGTCACTGCACCGGTTTCGGGATCGGTTTCGGCCTCAGACCCTCCGCCACAAGCTACCAGAAGGCAAATGCCAAGGAGCAGCGCGGTCAGGCAGAGCAAAATTTTCGGCAATTGAAAACCGTGTCGTTTTTTCATCATCATACAAATCCTTTCTTTGGGGAATATTCATGTAAGGATACCGAAATTATACCATATAAAAGAGAGGTTTGTCAAGTCAAATCCACAAATGACCGAGGGCTTATTTTGTCCAAAAATGTCATTTTAACCAAACTTTTGTTTTTTGGCGAGTTTTCAAAAAAAATTTCAAAAAACGCTTGACAAAACAGGATGTCTGTGATATAATAATCGAGCGTTGTGAAAACGCATGGCGGAATAGCTCAGCTGGCTAGAGCAACCGGTTCATACCCGGTAGGTCACAGGTTCAAATCCGGTTTCCGCTACCAGCGCAGTTGTCATCTTTGGTGGCAACTGCGAATTTATATGGCCCGTTGGTCAAGCGGTCAAGACACCGCCCTTTCACGGCGGTAACAGCAGTTCGATTCTGCTACGGGTCACCAAACGTAACAAATCCGAACTATTTCGTAAATCGAAATTGGTTCGGATTTGTTTTTTACTATAATTATTCGAATTAAGATAATGCCGAGGATAACCATATGGTCGTCCTCGGCATTGTTTTTCTCACTCATCTTTTATCACGATTGACTGATCATCGCTTAACGAAATAACGCGATATTTACCTAAAGAGTTCAAGGTATCGAAATCTGCTTTTCGATCTTCTGTGTAATGGCAAATCAAAATGCCATTATATAATCCAAGTCCAGAAAAATCAGTCAAGCAGAAAGTGTCCTTGTCGTACTTGGCTACGTGAGCAATATCTGCAGTTGCAATATGTGCGCCGGCACTACCGCCAATGTAGATAACACCTCTGTGAACGTAATCAATGATTGCTTTATCAAATCCCGAGTCGCGTATCAGTTTCATAGTACCGAAGGTATTTCCGCCGCTAATGTAGATTACATCAATGTCAAGATCGACAAACGGCGTAGGATCAAAATAGTTCGCTACATAGATATTCTTCCTCTGAAAGCCGAACGCAGCTACACGCGCCTCATATTTACCGCTTTTTATCTTTTCGGGTGTGACTTTCTCATTAGGAAAATACAACACTTTGCACTCCGATATCGGCTTGCAAAGATTATCGATTATAAATCTTGCAGATGTTGGGTTGCCAAAATCACAAGATGACAGTATTAGTTTCATTTTTCCTCCTCAAAATTCAGTTTATTATTAATTTTTTGA
>JAFVQV010000115.1 GCA_017504645.1 Clostridia bacterium
CGAACCGTCGACCTCTAGCGTGACAGGCTAGCGTTCTAACCAGCTGAACTACCGGGCCGTAAACAGCGGGAACGCTGATTATTATATCGTTTTACCACCCGTTTGTCAACTGCTTTTTTCAAAAAAGCCCAATTTATTCTGACTTTTTCTTCCCTTCTTCTCCGTTTCGGGAATTCGCCTCGCCCGTAAACTCCATCACCGCACAACGGCGCACGCTGGACTTACCGTATTTATGCCGCAGCTGCTCCACCGCATCCTCCAATTTCTCGCGCCGTTCCCGCGACGCAGGCGCCTCCTCCTCGAACAGGCACAGCTGCTCATCCGCATCGGCACTCAGGCGACTGGCGGTCACCGTCAGGCTGCGAATAGGCGTGCCCGGCTGCCAGCAATCTGCCAACAATGCCCAAGCACCGTCTAACAGATCAAATACCAAACGGGTTGGATGGGACAGCGGGCGTTGACGCACCACCACCTTCAGTGACGGGAACTTAACCGTCAACTGCACGGTACGGCAGAACAGCCCCTGCGCCCGCAGTCGTGCTGCCACCGGCTCGGTCACATACAACAGCCCGTTTCGCACCTCCTCCGGCGCGGAAAGATCCTGCCGAAAGGTCATCCCGTTTCCCACGGATTTGACCTCCCGTTTGTCCCCAAATAGGCGGACCGAGCTGTTATCCAGCGCATTGGCGGAATCATGCAGGGAACCTCCCAGTTTACCCAAGGCAGATATCAAGCACCCACGGTCGGACACCGCCAGATCACCGATGGTGCGGATACCCATGCGCTGCAAAGTAGTCGCCGCAGAACGCCCCACGAACATAAACTGAGACACGGGCATGGGATACAAAATCTCCCGATAATTCTCCCGTGAGATCACGGTGGTAGCATCGGGCTTTTTATAATCACTTCCCATTTTGGCGAACAGCTTATTAAATGACACACCTACGGAGATAGTCACACCGACCTCCTCCCGCACACGGTGACGCAGTGTATCGGCAATGGTTTTTCCGTCCCCAAACAGGCGCTCGCTCCCCGTCACATCCAGCCACGATTCATCAATACTGAACGGCTCTACCCGATCGGTATATTGACAATATATCTCGTTAATGCGGCGGGAAAAATCGTCGTACCGATCAAAATGCGGCGGCACCAGCACCAGCGACGGGCATTTTTTCTTTGCCTGCCATACAGTTTCCGCTGTGACAATGCCGTAACGCTTGGCATGCTCATTTTTTGCTAGCACGATACCGTGGCGGCTTTCGGGATCGCCACAAACAGCCATGGGAACCTCCCACAACTCAGGGCGGTACACACATTCCACCGACGCGTAAAAACTGTTGCAATCGCAATGCAATATCGTTCGGTCCACCCCGATCACCCCTCAAAAAGAACTAATGTTCGCTGTTGAAATAATTATACACCTTGTGATCTTTTTTGTCAATCCTCGCATTGACACCGACCTACAAACACAGTATACTGTATCTAAAGGTAAGGAGGTATTGGTATGGACAATCAAAGAACAGCATACGGTGTTATGCCCGACGGCACACCGGTAGAGAAGGTTTCCCTGACCGGTAAAAACGGTCTTTCTCTCTCGTTTATCACCTACGGCGGTATCATTACCGAGCTGGTGTATCAGGGCAAGGATGTGGTGCTCGGCCACACCTGCCTGGAGGATTATTTGCGTGGCAAAGGCTCCATCGGTGTTACCGTGGGACGGTATGCCAACCGCATTGCCGGCGGTAAGTTCGAACTGAACGGCACGGTGTACGACGTGGGTTGTAACGAAGCAGGTCGCGGGCATCTTCACGGCGGTACACTGGGTTTTGAAAAACGGGTATGGACGCTGGGCGACCTCTGCGAGAACAGCGCCACCCTGCACTACACCGCTGCTGACGGCGAAATGGGCTATCCCGGCACATTAAATGTAGCGGTGACGTTCACCCTTGAGGACGATAACACCTTGGCGATTTTCTACCGTGCCACCACCGACAAGGATACGGTGCTCAACCTCACCAACCACGCTTATTTCAACTTGAACGGATACGACGGCGGCAGCACGCTGGATACCGAGTTGCAGATCAACGCCGAATCCATTTTGCCGGTTGATGATCTGCTGATCCCCACCGGCGAACGGATGCCCGTAGAGGGTACACCCTTTGATTTCCGTGTTGCCAAGCCCATTGGGCGGGATATCAACGGTGATCACGCGCAGCTGAAAATCGGCGGCGGCTACGATCACAACTTCTGCCTGGGTGAGACATGCGAATACCGTCACGCCGTCTCGGCGTATTCTCCCCGTTCGGGCATCCGCATGGATTGCTATACCGATGAGCCGGGTGTGCAGCTGTATACCGGCAACTTCCTGGAGCTTCCTTTCGGCAAAGGCGGTGCCATGACCCAGTATCAAGGCTTCTGCCTCGAAACGCAACATTTCCCGGACAGCCCCAATCATCCCGATTTCCCCTCCACCGTGCTGAAAGCCGGCGACACCTTCGAAAGCACCACCCGCTATCATTTCTCATAAACATAAAAAGAGCAGCGTGCCATCAGGCACGCTGCTCTTTTTATCAACGTTCTTTTTTCTTTTGTTTTGTGACTTGTTTTTCAAACCAATAATATCCGATGCCACATGGCAATGCTGTGACACCACACACCACCAAGGTGCCTGCGGCACCTACGCATTTCAATAAAAAGGGCACACAGGCGCCTCCCACCGCTACGCCGAGTGTGTGCAACGCCATACGCCATGCGGTGTACTGACCAAGGCAGTTGTATTCGATGCGATTGGCCACCAATACCGGCACACCGGTAGTGGTGTGATTGATAAAGAAGTACGCCAAAAAATAGCAGACAAAAAAGACCCACTTTGATTTGCCAATCACCGCCAAAGAAATGGCAACGCAAAAGGTGACGGCAGATACCAGCAGCAAGTTGCCGCCGCGATACTTGCCAATCAAGAAGGAATACGATTGGCAACTAAGCAAGGATGCCGCCTGTGTTAATATCACCACGATAGCGGCCGCTGACGAATCCAATATGCCGCAGGCATAGCCGATCACCGTTATCAAATTCAAAATACCGGTCGAAAAGCCTCGCATGAAGTTGGGAATGATCAACTGATAAAAGGGCTTATACCGAAATATGTTGATTTTTTCAGCGGAAGACGGTAACACGCTCTCCGATACCGTGCGGAATTTAAGGCAGAGCATCGGCGTTAAGATCCCCATCAGGATACCGACGCCAAAAAGCACTGCCATCGTGCTGAAATACTCGCATTTGCTGAGTAAAAAGGGCATCAGCGCGGACAGCGCCATGCACACCACACCGGATATGACTCCCGACTGTCCCAGCGTCTTTCCATAATCCTGAATGTTCATAATATGGTGCGGCAATTTATAAGCTAAAATACAGTAAAGACCCAGTGCCAAATTTAGCAAAATGCTAACAATAAAAATGATCAAGTATTTCGTGTGGGACGACATACCGCTTCCCATACTGATAAAAAGCAGTACACCAAAAAACGGGATAAACGCCGCTAGAGTCAGTGCTACACCTTTGCGGATATCTTTAATGTCGTCTGCTGCCCGCGACATCAGCAGCATGGCCGTTACCTGGGCGATCTGAAGCACGGAGACATAAA